>JAAUUJ010000150.1 GCA_012030715.1 Synechococcaceae cyanobacterium SM2_3_1
TGAACCTGCCCCTTGGTGATCACCGAATTCTAAGCCCCCCAATGAAAAACTCTGCACACATGGATCAAAATCTGGAAAACTCTCTCGCCAGTGTCAATCCATCAAGAGTCTCCGAGACTTTATGGAGTACACCGGTCAACCGATGGAAATTCCAGTCCGAGAAGAGTGGCTGGGGTGGCGCATGACACTCAAGCGTTAGGGATCCGGCAGGGCCTGAGTGCCCTGGATCCTCAGCTTTCTCCCTAGCTTGGGGCTGCAGGTACTGGATCCTGGATCTCCCCCATCAATTTGACCCACCCCCAGTATCAGCCGGTTCAAGGCCAGGGCGAGACAACCGCGTTGTGCCCTGATCCTGGCTGAATCATCTGGGGTTGTTCAATGCCCCAAGGGGCCGCTGGCGCGAACGACCGGAGATCCCAGTCATGCCAGTCACCAAACAACCCCTCACCACCGAAGCTCGACAGCAGCGAATTGTTCAGTATCAGCAACGGATCCAGATCCTCAAGGCCGCCTTCGATGCTCTCCCAGAGAATGGAGCTGGATCTGCTTACGATGAGATCCTGGAGGAAATCTATGATCTGAAGTTTCGGATCCGGCAGCTACAAGCATAGTGCTGTCTCAGCTAATCCCTCCATAGAGGGATTTCTCCTAACCTTTCGATAATGAGGTTCCTGGTATTCAGGGACTGAGGATCCAGTAGGGCCTGAGTTCCCCGTGTGCAAATTTCAGGGTGTATTACTACGTGTATCAGTTTTGATCTTAGTCCTGCTAGTTTTGAGGATATTGTTTCTTCTTCCAGTAGTCCTCGTGAATCCCTATCTAACCTTTCCTGAGCTTGGTCAGATCGTCAGAGTGCGTTCACGGCAGTATCTGGTGGAGGATGTGATCCCTCCCAGTTGTGCTGAGGGGGATACTCAGGTTCGGTTGGCTTGTCTGGAGGATGATGCTCAGGGCGAAGCTTTGGAGGTGTTCTGGGAACGAGAGATCGATGCTCAGGTGTTGGCTTCGTCGTCTTGGGAGGCTGTGACTCAGCGGGGGTTTGATCAACCGCGTCAGTTCTCAGCTTATCTCCATGCCTTGCGGTGGAACTGTGTTACGGCCACTGAGCCTAAGCTGTTTCAGGCTCCTTACCGGGCTGGGATCGAGGTGAAGTCCTATCAGCTGGAGCCCCTGCGGAAGGCTTTGCGGATGCCTCGGGTAAACCTGTTCATCGCTGATGATGTGGGTCTGGGTAAGACGATCGAGGCGGGTCTGATCCTGCGTGAGATGTTGATGCGCCAGAAGGTGAAGCGGGTGGTGATCTCCTGCCCTCCCTCGGTGGTGGAGCAGTGGCGGCAAGAGATGGAGAGTCGGTTTGGATTGACCTTCATTGTCTACGATCGGGACTTTGTGGCGGCCAAGCGACGAGAGCGGGGGTATGGGATCAATCCCTGGAAGACCCACACTCGGTTCATCATCTCCCAGGCAGTGTTGCGGGATGAGGCGTATGCGGCTCCACTTCGGGATTGGTTGGGAGACTTTTCCTCCGGATCTCTTTTCATTCTGGATGAGGCTCATAATGCGGCTCCTGCCAGTGGATCCCGCTATGCGGTTGACTCACAACTGACTCGGACTGTTAGGGAGTTAGCCCCTCGGTTTGAACATAAGCTTTTCCTGTCTGCCACTCCTCACAATGGTCATTCCAATAGTTTTGCGGCGTTGCTAGAGGTTTTGGATCCGCAGCGGTTCTGTCGGGGGGTGCCGGTACGCAGTAAGAAACTTTTGGATGCGGTGATGGTGCGTCGCCTCAAACAGGATCTGAGGGAGATCAATCATGCAGATTTTCCTTTGCGATATGTGATTCCGGTTGAGATCAAAGATCTGCCAGAGGATACTCCAGAACTGAAATTGGCTCAGCTATTGCAGCAGTATCGGGATTGTCGAGAGGAACGGTTAAAATCGGCTCCCCGATCCACACAGGTCACGGCCATGTTGGTGATCACTAACCTGCAGAAGCGATTGCTCTCGTCTATTGAAGCGTTTGCGATGACGTTGGCTGTACATCGACGCGGGATCCAGCGGCAATTAGAGAAAGACAGTACACCGACAGGATCTAACTATTCTCTGTTGTGGGAATCCCCTGGGGGTGATGATGAACGAGCCGATCTGGATGAGGCTGAGGTTTCGGCGGAAGAGGCTACCCAGATGGAGAAGGCCAGCCGAAGTGGGACCGAAGGGATCACCGAGCAGGAGTTGTCTTTGTTAGAAGAGATGACTCGGATTGCGGGGCAGGCCCGTCATCAACCCGACTGCAAAGTCAAAGCTCTGGGGGATTGGATCCGTCAACATCTCTGTCCTGATTTGGGATCTGCTGGAGCGAAGTGGTTGAATAAGCGGGTCCTGGTCTTTACAGAGTACGCCGATACGAAGCGGTATCTGGAGCATCAATTGGGGTCTTTGATCGCTCAGTCAGATCAGGAGTATGAGCGGATCGGGACCTTTCATGGAGGTATGGGGAATGAGAGTCGTGAGGCTATCAAAGCAGCTTTCAATGCGAATCCTGAACACCATCCTCTCCGGATCTTGATCGCAACGGATGCGGCACGGGAAGGGGTGAATTTGCAGAACTATTGTGCGGATCTCTTCCACTTTGATGTGCCCTGGAATCCCAGCCGGATGGAACAACGGAATGGTCGGATCGATCGGAAGTTGCAACGGGAACCGGAGGTGCGATGTTATTACTTTGTCCTACCTCAACGGCCTGAGGATCGAGTGTTGGATGTGTTGGTACAGAAGACGAAACGCATCCAGGAGGAGCTGGGGAGCCTGTCTCCTGTGGTGGAGAAGAATGTCTCAAAGTTATTGGATAGTGGGATCCGAGCTGTTGAGGTTCAGAGCTTGAGTGATGCTATTGAGCAATCTGATCGGGCGGATGAGACTTCCCGAGTTCGGGGTGGGGCGATCAAGGAGGAGTTAGAGGCGATCCGGTTGCGTCAAGATAAACTCCGTCAGCAGCAGGGGGAGCTGGAGACTTTGTTGAAGGATTCCCGCTCCTGGTTGGGGTTGGATGATCGTCATTTTCGGGATGCTCTTTCTGTTTCGCTGGAGTTATTGGGATCCCAACCGCTGAAGCCGTTGTCCGCAGAGACGGCTGTGGATGATGAAGAACGATCCAGGTGGATCATTCCGGCGCTGGACCAAGAGTTGGGAGCTGATCCCACCTGGGCCAATACGCTGGACAGTTTGCGGGGGCCTCGACAGAAGGGACAAAAGCTATGGGAGTGGCGGAAGGAGTCTCCGATCCGGCCTGTAGTCTTTCAGGATCCGGGGTCTTTGGATGGGGAAGTGATCCATCTGCATTTGGAGCATCGGATCGTGCAGCGGTTGTTGGGCCGGTTTCTAGCACAGGGGTTTCTGCATCATGAGTTGAGTCGGACCTGTGTTTGCCGGACGGATGATCCGATCCCTCGGGTGATCATCTTGGGGAGGTTGTCGTTGTATGGGGAGCGGGCGGCTCGGTTGCATGATGAGATCATCTCGGTGGCTGCTGAGTGGATTGATCCGGAGTCTAGGGGACGTGGGAAGTTACGACCTGTCTCGGAGGGGGAGAAGCGAGATGTGTTGCAGATCCTAGAAGATTCGTTGGCTAGCCCTCGGTTGCGGGATGTGACTCCGGCTGTGATGGAGAAGCTGAGGGATCATGCAGTGAGGGATGTCGAGGATCTGCTGCCTCATCTGGAAAGGAGGGCTAAGGATCTGACGGCTCGGGCCAATCGGAAGCTGACTCAGCGGGGAGAAGCGGAGGCTTCTGAGATGAAAACGCTGCTGGAGCAACAACGGGAACGGATCCTGAAACAGCAGCAGCAGTTTGAAGAATACCAGATCAATCTATTCAATAAGGATGAATTGCGTCAGCTTGATGCAGATCGGAGGCATTGGGAGACTCGGGTCAAGGAGCTTGAGCAGGAGATCGTCTCTGAGCCTGAACGGATCCGGCAGATCTATCAAGTCAAGGCGGAACGGGTGGAGCCGGTGGGGCTGATCTACCTTTGGCCGGTGTCTAGTTGACGGATGTACACCGTTGGTGACTCAGAGGGTTGGGGTGATTGATCAATAGCTAGAGTATGGTATGACAAGAACATCAATCCATCCTCTGACTTGGAGGTTTTGAAGTCTGATTAGTCTGTTGTAGGATCTTGCATGCAGTCAGCTCTTGATTCTCTTGAGGTAAGACCATGGCAGCATCCCTCAAGCTTCTCGACCGGATCACTCAGATTCCAGACCAGTGTGGGGGCCGCCCCTGTATTCGAGGGATGCGGATCCGCGTAAGTGACATCCTGGAGATGTTGGCAGACCAAGTCAGTCCAGAGGAGATTTTGCAGGACTTTCCTGATCTGGAGCCCGAGGATATTCAAGCGTGTTTGCTGTTTGCTGCCCGCCGTACTGATATCCCTCGACTCACGGCATGACCTTCTGGATCGATGCTCAGTTGCCGCCTCAGATGGCTCTCTGGCTGACTCAGACCTACGGAGTTACTTCAGTTGCCCTCAGGGAGCTGGGATTGCGAGATGCACGAGATACCGAGATCTTTATGGCAGCCCGAGAAGCCCAGGCGGTAATCATGACCAAGGACATTGACTTTGTTGATCTGGTCACTCGTTTGGGAATTCCACCTCAGATCCTCTGGGTCACCTGTGGCAATGTAACGAACCGAAGGTTACGGGAGATCCTTAGCAGGACTTTTCCTGAGGCCCTGAATCTTCTGGAATTGGGTCAAGCTATTGTCGAGATCGGTGGGTAAAGATTTGACTGGAGATCCTGTGGGTCATGCTTGGGTAATCTGAGGGAAGCTGGCCGTCCGCTACCATGCGACTGCCAGGCGCTCTACAAGCGAACGTTCGCGCCAGCGGCCCTTGGGACATTGTTCTGTCCTCTTGACCCCCCTGACTTAGAGGAGTCGCTAAGGCTATTGTCTGAACTGTACTACTCCATGTCAGCCGTAAACTAGGTCTTCAGCATGGCAACCGATCTCGATACCTACAGACATAAGGAGTGGTTGGGGCTGCTGCAACCGGTGGGCTTGGTGGTGTCTCCTCCCGCTCTGATCAAGGCCCAGGCCATTATCGATCGGGGGCGGTTGGTGGAGCTGCAGGATGAGTTGCTGACGGTGGTCTCCCACGACCAGGTCCCACGCTTCAGGGGAGAGAGAACGGCTTGGATCCCGAGTTTCCCGACATGTGCCCAGAAGGTGTTGGGGTGGTTGCCTCAAGATCTGCTGGAGCCTCCGGATGAGCTGTCGGTGGTGTTGCCTAACTATGGGGAGACGTTGCGCCCTACCTATGGGGTTAAGGATCCGGATTCGCAGGGGTGGGTGTTGTTGATCCAGGAGCTGCCGACAGGGTTGCCATTTGATGAGGAGGATCCGGATACGGCATCCCAGGGATGGCGGGCGAGTCTGCAGGCCAAGTTTGAGCGGCTGTTGCGGGAGACTGGGGTCCATCAGGGGCTGTTGGTGAATGGAACTGAGATCCGGTTGGTGTATGCCCCCAGTGGAGAATCTTCAGGGCATGTAACATTCCCAGTGATGGCCATGACGGAGGTGTCGGGGCGGTTGATCCTGGGGGCTCTAGATCTGCTGGTGGGGGCGGATCGGGTGTTCAATGTGCCGGAGAATCAGCGGTTGCCGAAGCTGTTGCAGGAGAGTCGGAACTATCAGGCGGAGGTGTCCAATAAGCTGTCGGGGCAGGTGTTGGATGCCCTCTGGGAGCTGTTGCGGGGGTTTCAGGCGGCGGATGCGGCGGCGAACGGATCCCTGTTGCGGGAGTTGGCGGCCACGGATCCTCAGCATATTTATGGGGGATTGATCACGACGCTGATGCGGTTGGTGTTTCTGCTGTATGCCGAGGATGAGGGGTTGATGCCGGATGATGAGATCTATCAGCGTAACTATGCGGTGTCGGGTCTCTATGCGAAGTTGCGGGAGGATGCGGGACGGTATCCAGACACGATGGATCAGCGCTATGGGGTGTGGGCGGCGCTGTTGAGTCTGTTTCGGTTGGTGTATGACGGGGGTGGATCGACTCCGGAGTATCTACCGGCTCGCCATGGTCAGTTGTTTGATCCGGATGAGTATCCGTTTCTGGAGGGACGCCCCAGAGGATCCAAGTTTCAAGAGTGGGGGGCGGGTGGAGGTTCCTCGGATCCCAGATGGGGTGATCTATCGGATGTTGGACAAGTTGCTGATGTTGGATGGGGAACGGCTATCCTATCGGGCGTTGGATGTGGAACAGATCGGCTCGGTGTATGAGGCGATCATGGGCTACGAGGTGGAGGTGGCGGCGGGGCGATCCATCGCGGTGCGGCCTAAGGATGTGGTGGTCGATGTGGATCAGCTGTTGGCGAAAGCAGGGAAGGATCGGGCCAAGCTGTTGAAGGATGAGGGGGAGTGTAAGTTGTCGGGGAAGGGATCCACGGCGTTGAAGGAGGCGAACACACCTGAGGAGGTCGTGGCGGCGTTGGATAGGCGGGTGTCGGGGCGGACGCTAAATCTGTTGGCTCCGGGGAGTTTGTATCTGCAGCCAGGGGAGGAGCGGCGGCGATCGGGATCCCATTACACGCCTCGGAAGTTGACGGAACCGATTGTGCGGACGACGTTGCGGCCTGTGTTGGAGGGGTTGGGGAACAGCCCAGGGCGGAGCAGATCTTGGGGTTGAAGGTGTGTGATCTGGCGATGGGATCGGCGGCGTTTTTGGTGGAGGCGTGTCGGCAGTTGGCGGAGTGGGTGGTGGAGGCTTGGATGGTGTATGGGATGCCGGAGGATCTACCGGATGGGATTGAGCCTTTGTTGTATGCCCGACGGTTGGTGGCCCAGCGGTGTTTGTATGGGGTGGATAAGAATCCGTTTGCGGTGAGTTTGGCCAAGTTGTCGCTGTGGTTGGTGACGTTGGCTAAGGATCTGCCGTTTACGTTTGTGGATCATGCCCTCAAGTGTGGGGATTCGCTGGTGGGGCTAACACGGGCGGAGATCGGATCGTTTGGGTCTGTAGCAGCTTATGAGCCTACGGTGTTTGAGGAGCATAAGTTACGGATCAAACAGTCTTCGAGGAAGGCGTTGGCCTATCGACACGAGATCCTGGCGACGGATACTCAGACTGAGCGGGAGGCGGATCAGAAGCAGGCGCTGTTGCGGGATGTGGATCAGACCTTGGAACCGGCTCGGTTGACGGCGAAGGTGGCGGTGGCTTCGTTTTTTGCTGGGGGGAATGCCAAGCAACGGAAGGAGAGGGAGAAGGAGTTTGGGGGGAAATTAATCGGGTTTGAGAAGGGGTTGGCGGATCGATCTGAGATTGAGTCGATCGTGAGTCAGCTGGAGTCAGGATCTAAGCCTATTCCTCCATTTAGCTGGGAGGTGGAGTTTCCTGAGGTATTCGAGCGGGAGAATCCTGGGTTTGATGCGATCGTGGGGAATCCTCCGTTTGCAGGGAAGAATACAACCATCAATGCCCATCCAGAAGGCTATTTGGACTGGCTCAAAGAAGTCCATCCTGAATCGCATGGGAATGCTGATCTGGTGGCGCACTTCTTCCGTCGGGCGCTCACGATCACTCGCCAGGGAGGTGCCTTCGGCCTGATTGCCACCAATACTATCGCCCAGGGGGACACTCGGAGTACGGGGCTGCGGTTTGTCTGTAACCACGGGGGGCTGATCTACAATGCTCGGAAACGGGTGAAGTGGCCAGGGTTAGCGGCGGTGGTGGTGAGTGTGGTCCACGTTTTTAAACAGGTATGAGGTCAGGAGGCGAGTGTGAATACCAGACTGGTTGAATCGTTAGCTGAGGCGGTTAATTCTCTTCCCTCTGATGATTACGCCATGTTTCAGTTGGCTCTGATGACCAAAACTATTCAGAAAACATCCGGGGTCTGTGGCGGTCATGCCCGGATCCGTAACACCCGAATTGCCGTATGGACGTTGATTTCTCTGATGAAACAAGAGATGGATGAAGACATGCTGACAAATGAATTTCCAGGATTAACTCATTTTGATGTGTTAGCGGCACGGACGTATTACCGGGCTAATCCGGAGGAAATTGATGATCTGATTGTTTCCCATCATGAACAAGATTGGAATGTTTAGATTTTATGCCAATGAGAATCTGTCAGCCGTCCTGGTGCAGGAGTTGCGGCGGTTGGGGCATGACGTTCTCACCTCCTACGAGGCGGGGAATGCCAATCAGGGTCTTTCGGATAGTCATGTATTGGCTGAGGCTAAAGCAGATCGTCGGTGTGTGGTGACCTTCAACCGGGATGATTTCTTGATGTTGCATCGGAGTGGGGTAGATCATCAGGGCAACATCATCTGCAAGGACGATAAAGATTGGCAGGGGCTAGCCCAGGTGCTTCATGACTACTTAACCACCCAAGAGACTTTGCAGAATCGCTTGATCCGGATACTCAAAAGAATCAACCGGGTGCTAATCAACCTATCTTTATGGTTAGGGAGTATTTCCGCTCATGAAAGACATTGGATCTAAGGTGAAAGACTTTCCATCGCACATTCCCATCTTGCTGGATGGTCGTCGAGTGGAGAAGATCACGGCGTTTCTATTTGCAAAGGGCGGGAATAATGATCCGGAGGTGCTGATCGAGAACCAAGGTAAGAGCTTCCAGGGAAGTATTGTCCTGGGCATGGGGTTTACCTTTGATGACTCCAATCCTGAGGCTACACCGATCGCGGAGATGCACCGACTGATCGAAAAGGATCCTCGCAATGCTGAGCGGATCTTTCCTTACATTGGGGGTGATGAGGTGAACTCTAGTCCTACTCATGCTCATCATCGGTATGTGATCAATTTCTTTGATCGGAGTGAGGAAGAATGCTGGGAAAATTATCCTGATCTAATGGAAATTGTTAAAGCTAAAGTTAAACCTGAGCGAGATGTGCAGAAACGAGATGCTTTAAGAGAGAGGTGGTGGCAGTATGCAGAAAAGCGACCTGGACTCGTAAGAGCTATCCAAGGGATCCCGCGTGTGTTGGTTATTGCACGGGTTGGGCAAGTAGCCGCGTTCACCCTATTGCCAGCAGGGATGGTTTATTCAGAGCAACTTGTAGTGATTGCCAATAGTTCATACTCATCCTTCTGCATCCTGCAATCCCGCATTCACGAAATCTGGGCACGATTCTTGGGATCCTCTCTGGAAGATCGACTCCGTTACACGCCATCAGACTGCTTTGAAACCTTCCCCTTTCCCCCTCTTCCCCTAACCCCTACTCCCACGGGGGGAGCAGGGGAACAAGAGAAAGGAAGAGAGCCAGATTCTTCTCTTACTCCCCTCGCCCCTTCATGGGGAGAGGGGGCAGGGGGGAGAGGGGTGTCTTAGACAAGTGGAATATCTCTAGGGTTGTTCAAGAGAAGATGCTAGAGATTGCTCGACAATTTCGCAAAGAGCCGACCGCAAGCGAGGCAGTTCTTTGGCAAGCCTTGCGAGGCAAAAAATTGGACGGATATAAATTTCGCCGCCAGCAGCCCATTGGCGCATTTATTGTTGATTTCTTTTGTCCCGAGGCAAAATTGATCGTTGAAGTCGACGGACTCATTCATGAGACCCAACAGGAACGCGATCAAGAGCGCCAACACTTACTTGAATCTCTGGGGCTAAAATTTGTGCGAGTCACTAGCCACCAAGTAGAAACCGATCTCGATACGGTCATCAATACCATCCGTTCCGCTCTTACCCCCCTCGCCCTTCGATGGGAGAGGGGCAGGGGGAGAGGCGACCTAGAAGCCATCGGCAAAACCTACTACGACTACCGCGCCGATCTCATGATCCGCAACAACCAAGGACTCACCGACACCTACAACCGCTTCCACGA
>JAAUUJ010000023.1 GCA_012030715.1 Synechococcaceae cyanobacterium SM2_3_1
CAAGCAGCGGGGGATCCATACCATCTGTGAGGAGGGGACGCTGTCCCAATCGCGGGGAGTGCTACAGCCAGAAAACCGCCACCTTTTTGCTCATGGGTGGGGTCTGTACCCGTGCCTGTTCCTTCTGTCAGGTGAGCAGCGGTCGTCCACAAACCCTTGATCCCCACGAACCCGAGAAAGTGGCGGAAGCTGTCGAGATCCTGGGTCTACAGTATGTGGTACTGACCTCCGTGGCTCGAGATGATCTACCGGATCAGGGAGCGGGCTGGTTTGTGCAGGTGATGTCGGCGATTCGCCAGCGTTGCTCGCAAACCCAGATTGAAGTGCTGACTCCAGATTTTCGGGGTGATCGGGACTGTCTGGCCACCGTTGTTGCTGCTCAGCCTGTTTGCTACAACCACAACATTGAAACGGTCCGGAGGTTGTCCCAGTCGGTGCGGCGCAGTTCTGGCTACGACCTTTCTCTGCATGTGCTGCGAACTGTGAAGCAACTCGCTCCCACCATCCCCACCAAGTCAGGGCTGATGCTGGGCCATGGGGAAACGGAAGCTGAGGTGATCGAGGCTCTGCAGGATCTGCGGCAGGTGGGTTGTGATCGACTGACCCTGGGACAATACTTGCAACCTTCCCTGGAGCACCGTCCCGTAAACCGATACTGGACCCCTGAGGAGTTTGATCACCTGGGAGCCATTGCCCACTCAATGGGATTTAGCCAGGTGCGATCAGGCCCGCTGGTACGCAGTTCCTATCACGCTGCCGAAATGGAAGGGGCAGACCCTACTCAGTAACCCAATGGGCTTTTAAGTATGGGTACAGGAGTAACTTTCTCTCCCGATCCCAATCATTGATGGAATGGTTATTCGTTAGATTAAGATGTTGTTCCTGGGAATGACTTGATCGGGCTGATCTGGAGATTCCATCAAGCGCTGAGGATCCGGCAGGGCCTGAGTGCCCTGTGCCTTCAGCTTTCTCCCTAGCTTTGGGGCTTCTCTCAAGGGGGTAGCTTCAACAGGGATCCTGGGGATCATCAGCTGGAGGATGTAAACCTGCTTTGATCCACATGGATCGAGATTTGATAATGAAGGGTTCTGCCCGACGCTCATCATTAATTTCTAGTCGCTCCTGGTTGGGCATTTGCTCCAAAGCAGAGATAACTTCAGCTTTTCCCAGCATAATTTCTCCAGCATTTCCCAGTCCCCTGAGGTAGGATCCTGACCTCCATGGGCCACAGACACTGAGGATGGCTATAGTTCACTAGATTGGGAAACGCTGTATAAATCAGAAAGTAATGAACAGATGATCAACTATAAGCTCTAGTTCCGAGAAGTATTGTGATTTTATTATATCTATCCCTTTGAACTCACTAGCCAGATAATTACTTCTGTTTTGCAAGGTAAAAACTGTAACTTTCTCGTCTTCAGGATCTACAACCCAGTATTCAGAGATTCCTAATTCTTGATATTCTCTTACTTTTAATTTGTAATCTTTCTCCCGATTATCCTCCCCAGGACTGACCACTTCGACAACTAACAAAGGTGGACGCTCCACAATCGCTGACTTGGGATTTTGCTTGCGAAGTGCCTCCCAATCCTCAGCATGAATAATACAGATATCTGGCTCTCTTGAGGTTCGGATCCCCGTTCGGATCCCGACTCCCGTTGCAAATACTTTATCCTTGCGGCCTAAGCGAACTATCTCTTGGTTCATCAGCAAGAAAAGCAGACGAATAATTTCTGCATGTAGGGGACTTGCTGTCGGCATGATGACAATATCCCCATTTTCTAATTCATGGCGAAAATCAATCCCATCGTTGTAGTCGAGATAATCAGCAAAGGTAAATTTTCTGTTCGCGCCAGCGTGCCCTTGACGCATCGTCGTTTGAGTCATCTTGCCCCCCTCCGCTTCTCATTGTCCGTTCCGATGAACCGGATCACCGTAGATGTGACCTCAGTGTATGGCCATGAGGAGTTTCTCCAGCCTTTCTCTTGCTTAATGATCCCGTTTCTGGGGAGGCAAACAAGAGGGGGAACTCTCAGGTGATCGCTTTTCGGGTACCGGATCGTACCCTCCCGCATGAAAAGGATGACAGCGTCCCAGCCGTTTCAGGCCCAGCCAGGTGCCCTGGATCGGTCCAAACCGCTCGAGGGACTCCAGCATGTACTGAGAACAGGAGGGGGTAAAGCGGCAACTGGGCAGAAGTAGGGGAGAAATTCCCAGCTGATATCCACGGATCAACCAGATCAGCGGCTTCTTCATCGATGAGTATCCATAGGTATCCCCAGGCTAACCTTCTGGTTTATGGTCGGGACTGGACATAAGGTTAAGAAGTGTAAACAATGGACATATTAGATTCTCGGAGCACCCGATCAAAATGGACACGCCTGTTTTTCAAAACCCCCCTCTTTATTCCATCATTGCCGTTGCCACGGTGATCGCCATCAGTTTTGGGGTTATCTTCAAAGACATGCTGGAGTATAGAGTGGCCCTGTGGCAGGCCAACCGCACCACCCAGGATCGGATTGAATACGCTCGCTCGGCATTGATTTTCTCCTACCTGATGACCAGTCTGGCGCTGTTGGTGTTTGTGATTGCGGGCCTGATTGTCTTTGGCTTCCCAGAATCCTGGGCCGAGATCACGGGCAGTGTGCTGGTGATTGGCACAGCAGTCTTGATCTGGATCCAACTGGGATCATTGCTGGAGATGCTGGCCCAGGGGGGATCGGCAGCTATTGATATTGAGGGCGATTATCCCCAAGAATCTGCAACTCCTGAACCCTCTGCGGTCATGGAATCAGACTCCTCCAGCCAGGGTTGAAACCAGTCTTACTGCAGCAGGGTCAAACCTGCCATCGGCAGACTGAAGCGAACCGTTGTTCCCTGGTCCAGCTGACTATCCACATCGATCTTGCCCCCCTGCATTTCCACCAGCCGCCTGGTAATCGCCAGCCCAATTCCGGAGCCCCCAGAACCGGAGGAGCGGGAGCGATCTGCTCGCCAGAAGCGCTCAAACACATAGGCAAGATCAGCCTCGGCAATGCCACACCCTGTGTCCTGACAGGTGATCCAGACCCACGGAGGTTCCACACAGGCACTGAGAAGAATTACCCCCTGCTCGGTGTAACGAATGGCGTTTCCGACAATATTGATTAAGATCTGCTCCACCCGATCTCCATCCGCTATGACCAGAGGCAGATCTGCAGGCAGCTGCAATCGTAACTCAGGACCGTCTTCCCGCAGCTGAGTTGCCAGCCGCTCGTGGATGCGGTTGAGTACAGGGGTCAGGGAAAGGGGTTGAATATTGAGGGGCAGATGTCCGGCTTCCGCCTTAGAAAGTTCCTGTAGATCATCCACCAGGCGGCGCAGACGGCGAGACTCGGCCACCAGACGGGTAAACAGTTCCGGTGTGGGAGCAATGGTGCCATCCGCACATCCCTCTAGATACCCCTCCAGCACTGTCAGGGGAGTGCGCAACTCATGACTCAGATCCCCAATGAGGTCGCGGCGGCGACTTTCCACGTTGGCCATCGCTTCAGCCATGCGATTAAAGCTGTGTCCCAGCTGATCCAGTTCGGCAATATCAATGGGGGGCACCCGCGACTGCAGATCTCCTTGAGCCAGTTGGCGTGAAGCCTGTTCAATGCGGCGCAGGGGCTGACTGATCCGACGAGACACCCAGTACCCCACCCCTGCTGCCGTGGAAGCTCCCACCAGCACGGACCAGTCGGCACTTTTCGACCAGGCCAGTTCAAACCCTTCCACCAGATCAGTGCGCACCAGCCTTAAATTCATGCCTCCCACCTCCAGCTGCTCCAGATGGGTGACAAAAAAACGTGGGGAGGTGATGCGGCCCACGATCACCAGTGTCCCCAATCCCACCGCCACCACCGCCATGTGGGAGAGCAGTAGCCGTAATTGCAGGGTTAACTTGGGCATATCCATGCTTCCAGGCCGGATCAGTTCTCTGGCAGCTTGTATTGAGAAACAATGCGCTGGGCAAAGCCAGGCACATGATCCTCCACCCGCTCGGGATAATGGCGCCGGACAAACAAATAGTTGCGGGTGAAGTGGGAATCGATGGAAAAGCGGGCATATTCCAATCCCTGCGGACCGATCTTTTCAATCACCACCCCCATGATCTGGGCCAGCCACATGGGTAGGGTCAGGGCCTGATCATAGGCAGCAATCCCCTGTTGTACCGCTGCATGCCGATTGCCTCGCGAGATCACCGGCTGGGTTTCCAGCTGATCTGCCACCAGATCCAGGAGCACCTGGCCACGGGGGTTGCGCACCACCAGCCACTGCCAGCCCAGCGGCGAGCCCATATAGCCCACCACCAGATCCGCCAGCGCATTCACATAGTCGAAACAGCTCAAGCAGGAAGGAGCAAAGACATCCTTGAGGGCCTTGGTGTTCAAGCCAAAAAACGGCACTTTCTCCACGGATCCATCGCTGTGTTTGAAATGAATGCGAAAGTCCTGCATAAACTCGTAATGTACCACCGTGTCAGGAGAACGACTGGTGGTTTCCAGAAAGGTTTGCAGTCCCTCGCGGCTGACATTATCCACACAGGGGGTTCCCAGCACATACAACTCCTGCAGTCCCAGATCCGCCTGCACCGCTCGCAGCGCCTGCACCTGACACCCCACCCCGATCACCAACAGCCGCTGGCAGTTAGATTGCTCTACCAATTCCAGCACCGACAGATTGGGAGAAAGTGTGGGCTTATTCACCCGTGCCGCCAGCACCTCCTCTGGGTGGCGGGCCAGAATGGGGCGGGGTTTGAACCGATCTTCTGGATCGGCCTGCACACAGACCACGGCCTCCACCAGACCTGTCTCTAGCGCCCGCATCCCAATTGTGCTGACAATTCCTGACCACTGGGCCCCCGGCACCGGATCCTGTTTACGGGCGGTCAGCATCCTGTCGTAAATCCCGAAGTAGTCGGTGTCTGTCGGGGTTGATGCAGTTCCCGTCTCCTGATCCCGCGAGCGCCCATGGGTTTGCAGCTCTAACTGATCAATTTGCTGATGAATAAAGGCACAGGCAGAGCGCACCTGCTGCACATAGTGGGTATCGCATAGTCCGCACTGACTACAGAGTTCCTTGGCAGGGTAATGGCCAGAGCGGATCGGTTGCGCTTTTTTACGCTGCTCACGCATAGCAAGAGAAGAGATAGACACTCCTCAGCATACTGTCGATACCAAAAAGGTTGGGAAGGAGAGGCAACTGCCCCTAACCTGATTTATAGCAATCAGGCATGACTCGTGAGATTACCTAAGTTTCCTGGTTAGAGAGGGATTTGAGTCTGTTTATGTCTTCCATCTGATGTCTGATTGCTATATAAAAATTCATCGCCACGGGTCACCGCAATCTTAGAAACTACTGCCATAGCGCTCTTCTGCCCAGGGTTCCCCGCGCATGTGGTAGCCATTCCGTTCCCAAAAACCTGGTTGATCAGTGGAAAGGATCTCCAATCCTTGCAACCATTTTGCGCTTTTCCAGGCATAGAGATGCGGAACAATTGAGCGGAGCGGCCCCCCATGATCGGGAGGTAGAGGTTGGCCTGACAATGTATGGACTAGATAGTTATTTGGCCGCAAAAAATCATCCAACAAAAGATTCGTGGTATAGCCTCCATCGCAGTGTTGCATGACAGCCTTTGCCTGGGGAGTTAATGTTACTTTTGCAAATAGATCTGGAATCCGAACCCCAGTCCAGGTCACATCTAGCTTGGACCAGCGGGTCACACAGTGAAAATCAGCCGTAAAGGTCTCTTGAGGAAAATCCAATAGATCTGACCACCTCAGACTTAACTCTCCTCCTTCCACCTCTCCCCAGATGCGCAATTCCCACTCATCCGTGCTGATTTGAGGAGTTGGACCATAGGTGAGGACAGGAAATCCCCGAGTCAAATGCTGGCCTGGTGGAATCCGATCTCGGTTGGGGGTACTTTCAGTCACTTTTTCGAAAATTTACCAGCCATTGCAACAATCCGACATAAAAAGACCGATAGACAGTGGCAGGATGACGCCTCTGCCAAGCGCGGGTTGGATACCCTGATCCCTTGCCATCAGTTGACTGATGAGGAAACTCAATCCGTTTGATTCTATCGCCTGAGTGGGATCATTTTTTCTTTACATCCCGTGACTTTTGGCAAATGAATCCACACCGCATGCTACAAGTAAGTGGATTTAATGAATTCTGCGTTGATAAAGACCACTGTTGATTGTGTCTTAGTGAAGACGTGATTGAGTAATCTATGACCATTTTTGTGGGTAACCTCAACTACAAGGCTTCTCCTGATGAATTAAAAGCCTTTTTCAGCCAGCAATGGGAGGTAAAAGCAGTCACTATCCCTACGGATCGGGAGACTGGTCTTACCCGTGGGTTTGCCTTTGTTGAGCTGAACGGTGAGGCCGCAGAACAGGAGGCGATTGAAAAGGCGAATGGATCTGAGTTTATGGGGCGGGCACTGCGGTTGGACTGGGCTAAGCCTCGTCATTAGTCCCATTCTCCTCCTCAGAAGCCGGAGAGGAAGACTCATCCTGGAGTGTAGCCGGGGGTTCATCTGGAGGGGTGACAGGAGGAAATGCCAAAGAAGTATTCATGGCTGAGACCTCCGTGGGGGCGGATTCTGGGGCGTCAGGCACGGAGTCGGCATATTCGGTAGAGGCTGGCTGCACAGCAGAGGGGGACTCAACAGGTTCAGGCATGGCTGCTTGTTCCTGTGCAAAACGTCGCTTCTTCAGAGTTTCATCCACGACGACCCAGATCAGAGTCAGCAGGGAGACCACTCCGGTTGCAATAAAGACACCAAAAAAGCGGTTGTCCATAAACCCCTTGCAGCATCAACAGTAGATGGGAACATAATACCGCCTGGCTAGATCAGACCCCTGCTGAGATGAGGAGAGTATCAAGAAATATGAAAAAACTGTAAGTTCTTCATCGGGGGGAAGCTTCGATATAGTCGTAAGGCTCCAGATGAATGGTGACACGCACAGCTCCATAGTGAGTCTCCAAAACCCGTTCGACTTCTTCGGTAATATGATGGGCCGTGGCAACATCGGTAGGGGCTACCACCATATGCATTTCGATAAACACCATCTGCCCCACAATTCCACGGGAGGTGATTGCATGGCAGTCCAGCACCCGCCCCTGAAAGGATTGCATCACCAATTTCCGTAGATCTTGAGGTGGGATCGCCACCGTATCGGTGAGGTAGGGAATATTTTCTTGCAGCACTTGCCAGGCACTGTAAATCACAAGGACGGCTACCGGCAAGGCCATCACCTGATCTAACCAGGGCCAGCCCCACTGTACTCCGATCAATCCCAGCAGCACCGTCAGCGTGATCCAGATATCACTGAAGGTATGCCGGGCATCCGCTAACAGTAGCCGACTGACCAGAACCTTCCCCTGATGGCGTTCGTATAGCGCAACGCCGATATTGATTAGCATTACACCCACCATTAACTGCAGAGTCAGATCAGTAACTTTAACCTCTTCCCCACTGTTAAAAAAACGACTAATGGCCACCTGTAAAATCTCTATACAGGCGATCGCCAGAAAGGCGGCAATGCCCAGAGCCCCCAGGGCTTCAAATTTACTATGGCCATAAGGATGATCCTCATCGGGTTCTGGTGAGGAATAATGCATGGCCACCAGTCCCAAAATGTTATTGGCGCTATCGGTCACTGAATGGAGCGCATCTGCAATCAGGCTCAGAGATCCAGTGAAAAAACCTAAGGCGAACTTAACAACTAGCACCAGCACATTCAAAGCCAGAGTTAGATAAAGCACTCGCTGTACTCGACGCTGACGCTGTAGGCTAGGGGGCAGTGCTGGGGTCACAGCGAGGATCCTCAGGGACGGTCTACCTATTGTAATGACAAGCTGTTCGCGACCTGGGCATGTGCTCGGGAAAGACAAAACCAGAGTAAGATGTGAGCCAACTGTGAAGATTGGGTAAATTTAGAAGCAAGACTTTAAAGCCGCGTTCTTCGGAGTTTATGGATATAGCTGTTGTCGGAACTGGATACGTTGGCCTGGTTACCAGTGCTTGTCTGGCAGATATTGGCCACCAGGTGATCGCGGTTGATAATAATCAGGCCAAAATCGCTGCCCTGCAGCAGGGACAGATCCCCATCTACGAACCCGATCTGGAGGACATTGTTCAGCGATCAACCCAAGCAGGACGGCTCCACTTCACCACCGATCTGGCGCCAGCCGTCAAGAGCAGTCAGGTGCTCTTCATTGCGGTGGGGACGCCCTCCCTACCCTCTGGTGATGCAGATATGCGCTTTGTGGAAGCCGTAGCAAAAGAGATCGGGCAACACCTGGATGACTCCTATCGGGTGATCGTCAACAAGTCCACGGTGCCGATTGGGTCGGGAGACTGGGTGCGGATGCTGGTGCTGGAGGGTGCGCAAAAGGTACGGCAGGAGCAGATGGCGGTGGTGGGGACTGATGGCAGTGGCTACAGGCCTGATCCGCCGTTGCTTCCCAACTTTGATGTGGTCAGCAATCCCGAGTTTCTGAGGGAGGGTAGCGCCGTCTGGGATACCTTTAATCCCGACCGGATTGTCGTGGGCTCCAACAGCTCCCAGGCTCTGGAGATCATGCGGCAACTCTACAACCCGATTGTTGAGCGACAGGCCCCCTTCCAGTCTTCCCGAACCACGATGAAAATTTCCTCAGGTCCCGTTCCTTTTGTGGTTACCGATCTGGCTTCGGCAGAGATGATTAAGTATGCGGCCAATGCCCTCCTGGCCACCAAAATTAGCTTCATTAACGAAATTGCCAATATCTGTGAACGGGTGGGGGCGGATGTCACCCAGGTGGCTCACGGCATCGGTCTGGACTCGCGCATCGGGAGCAAGTTTCTCAATGCTGGCATTGGGTGGGGAGGCAGTTGTTTCCCTAAAGATATTTCGGCCCTGATCCACACCGCCGCCGACTACGGTTACCAGGCGCGCATCCTGGAGTCTGTGATCGCGGTGAATCGGGATCAACGACAACGCATTGTCGAAAAACTGCAACAGGAGCTGAAGGTTCTGAAGGGAAAAACTATTGGCCTGCTGGGGCTGACCTTCAAACCAGATACCGATGATATGCGCGATGCGCCTTCCCGTACCATAATTCAGCAGCTGAGTAAGTTAGGGGCACGGGTGAAAGCGTATGATCCGATCATCTGCAGCACCGGTGATCATCAGGAGCTGGCGGAAGTGATGCTGGAGTCCAGTGCCCTGGAACTGGCGCAGGGGTGTGATGCCCTGGTGCTGGTCACAGAGTGGCAGGAGTTTCACCAGATCCCGTGGCCCCAGATGGCTCAGTCCATGCGTCGACCGCTGATTATTGATGCTCGGAATGCCCTCGATCCCGCCCACCTGACTCAGGCAGGGTTCTACTATGTGGGAGTGGGCCGATGAAGATTCTGGTGACGGGTGGGGCAGGGTTTATCGGAGTCCATCTGGTCAAGGAGCTGCTGGAGCAGGGACATGAGGTGATCTGTCTGGACAACTGCTTTACGGGGCGAGAAGTTAACATTGCTCCCTACAGAGATCGGGCTGAGTTTTGCTTTATCCGCCACGATGTTCTGGATCCGATTGAACTGGAGGTTCTGGATCAGATTTATCACCTCGCCTGCCCTGCCTCGCCAGTGCACTATCAGTACGATCCGATCAAGACCCTGAAAACCAGTGTGATCGGCACCCTCAACATGCTAGAGCTGGCCCGACAAACGGGAGCCCGCCTTCTCTTTACTTCAACTTCAGAAGTCTACGGGGATCCCACCGTTCACCCCCAATCGGAGAACTATCGCGGCAATGTCAACCCGATTGGTCCCCGTGCCTGTTACGACGAAGGCAAGCGGGCAGCAGAAACCCTGATGTTTGACTACCACCGCCAGTTTGGCTTGAACATCAGCGTGGCTCGCATCTTCAACACCTACGGACCCACCATGAACCTGGAGGACGGGCGGGTGGTCAGTAATTTTATTGTCCAGGCCCTGCAAAACCAGTCCCTCACCCTCTACGGCGATGGCTCCCAAACTCGTAGCTTCTGCTATGTCTCGGATATGGTGGCCGGGTTAATCTGCATGATGAACAGTGAGCAGATGGGTCCGATCAACATTGGCAATCCTGTGGAATTCACCGTTCTGGAGCTGGCCAAAAAGATCAAGGATCTCACCCACAGTACCGCTGACCTGATCTACAAGCCTCTGCCTCAGGACGATCCCAAACAACGGCGTCCAGACATCACCCTGGCCAAAACCCTGCTGAATTGGGAACCTCTGGTGCCTCTGGAGGAGGGGCTGCGTCTCACCATTCCTGACTTTGCCCAGCGGTTGCAACGGGTCTAGGTCCTGATCGAATCCTCTGCCCTGTCTGGCCCCTGGGTGTGTAATCCTGATCAGTAATGGTTTCCTCTCTGATTGCTGCTATGTCCACCCGCCCCAAGGTGATTGTTCTGGATGATGATCCCACTGGATCCCAGACCGTGCACAGCTGTTTACTTCTGACCCGCTGGGATCAAGCCACTCTGAAACTGGGTCTGCTGGATGCGTCCCCCATTGTTTTTATCCTCACCAACACGCGCGCCATGACCGCCACAGCGGCGGCTGAGATCACCCGTGAAGTGTGCCAAAGCCTAAAACTGGTCCTCCAGGAAACAGGCATTCAGGATGTGGTCCTGGTCAGTCGCTCAGATTCTACCTTGCGGGGGGCATTACCCCGTGGAGACCGATGTGATCGCAGAGGAACTAGGACCCTTTGATGGTCACTTTCTGGTCCCCGCCTTTTTTGAGGGAGGACGGATCACGCGCAATAGCACCCATTACCTGCAGGTGGGCGATCATCTTACCCCTGTGCACGAAACCGAGTTTGCCCGCGACTCTGTCTTTGGCTATCACCACAGTTATCTGCCGGACTATGTTGCCGAAAAGACCCAGAATCGGATTCCTGCGGATCAGGTGCTGCGTCTGCAATTGGCCGATCTGCGGTCCGGGTGTCAGAAGCAGTTGCACCAGATGAGTGATAACCGCTGCGGGGTAGTGGATGGAGAGGTGCAGGCGGATCTGGATCAGTTTGCCGCCGATCTCCTGACCGTGACAGCTACAGGCAAACGCTTTCTTCTTCGCAGTGCCGCCAGTATCCTCACCTCCCTGGCTGCGTTACCCCCCCAACCCATCGCCCCAGAGGACATGGCCGCCTACAGCCGCAGTCATGCTCCTGGCGCCGTTATTGTGGGATCGCATGTGCGCAAGACAACCCAGCAATTGCACCACCTGCTGCAGGAGCCTGATGTCACTGGAGTGGAGGTGGAGATCGCCCGACTGCTTCAAGCCTCTCCGGATCACATGCAAACCGGGGAGCACCACGATGCCCTGCTAGCCACAGTCCTGGATCAGGTCCACAAGATCTACACCTCTGGTCACACCCCAGTGATCTACACCAGTCGGAAGGAGCTAACCTTTGCCGATGCCGCCACTCGTCTGGCCTTTGGCACAGCGGTTTCCACTCTCTTGATGGACATTCTGCACGGTCTTCCCCCCCAGATCAGCTTCTTGATCAGCAAAGGGGGGATCACCTCGAATGACACCCTCAGCAAGGGACTGGCCCTGGCCTCAATTCGTCTTTTGGGTCAAATTGCCCCCGGCTGCTCTGTGGTGATGGCCCCTGCCGATCATCCTCTGTTTCCCCGTCTTCCTGTGGTGCTCTTTCCGGGCAATGTGGGGGATGAGCATACTCTGGCCCTGGTCTATCGCCGTCTGAATCGCTAAGAATGGAAACCTGATGCCAGGTAGACCACAGTGACTCAATCCTCTCTCCCTACCCCAACCCCTTTGCCCCTAGAAAACGGGGACTGCCTCAGTCGTCTTGCGGGTAAAGTGGGAAACTCAAGGATTACCGCCGATGATTACTTGGAAGGGGCTCCTGAACTGGTGGTTGAAATCGCTGCCAGCAGTGCCTCCAGGGATCTGCACGCCAAGTTAAGGGCCTATCGCCGTAATGGGGTGCAGGAGTATATGGTGTGGAAAGTCCTGGAGCAGGAAATCGTCTGGTTTCATCTGCAACAAGGGCAGTATCAGGTCCTCACTCCAGATCCATGCGGCATCCTTAAAAGTCAGGTTTTTCCAGGTCTGTGGCTCAATCCTGAGACATTGTTGGTCACTGATCTCTCAGCTGTGAGTCAAATGGCTGAGGCAGGCATCAACACCCCTACTCATGCTGAATTCAGGCAGCAACTCACCTGACCTTCAGCTGGGTATTTAAAAAGGCAAGGGTTCGCTCCCAGGCTTCTACAGCAGCTTCAGGATTGTGGACCTCAACCCGATCTTCATTCATAAAGGCATGCTGGGCTGCATAGCGGTAGAGCTGGTAGACCACCTGCCCATTCGTTAACGTGGCTTCCAGTTCATCCACCCGTGCGGGTGTACACCAGTCATCCTGGGTAGCAAAGTGAGCCAGGAGGGGGATTTTGATCTGAGTGAGATCCGCAGCATCGGCTGGGGGAATGCCATAAAACAAACGGCTGCTTCTAAGCCCCTCAGGGTGGCTGCGGCCATCAGAGTTAAGGCTCCCCCCATACAGAACCCGATCACTGCCACCGGAATGTTGGACTGTCCTAGATGCCGGATCGCCCCCTGAATATCCTGGGATGTGGCATCTCCCCAATTCAATTGACTCATCAGCGTCTGGGCAGCCTGAGCATCCGTGGTCAGCTTGCCACGGTACAGATCTGGCACCAGTACCTGGAACCCTTCTGTGGCCAATCGATCCGCCAGCCGCAGAATCTGGGGATTCAGACCCCACCATTCCTGTAAAACCACCACAGCAGCTCGGGCCTCTTGAGTCGGGGTGGCCAGATACGCAGGAACAGTCTGACCATCAGGCCGCTGAAACTGGATCATCTCACCCATGACAGATCTCCTCACTCAAGCTAAGACATGGCAGAACTGCCAGTACATTAGCGCAGATCCACGGTTAGAGGAAGCCATCAGGCCTCAATCAAAGAAATGAGCCCACCCTCAAGGAGCAGGCTCAAGTCAAGGCTTAGGATTGCTTAGGTTCTATGCAGGAGATTGCCCTTCTCCACCATCACACTCGAGGGTGTAGGTGAAGCCACCTGCAGGCTGGGCCGGATCGTTGGTGTTTTCAATCACCAGAGTGGCCACCTCGGAGCCAGTCTGAGTGGGGTTGCACTGGATCACGAGGAAGGTTTCAGCACCGACGGCCAGAGAGGAGACGGGGAACCCTGTGATGTCAAAGAAGTTGAGGGGTATCACCCTGGATCTGAGCAACGCCACCCAGATTCAGTAACAACGTAGATCCAGGGGGATCACCAACGCCATCATTAAAGATCCGGATGGTGCGAGCTTCTTGCTCGAATGGGTCCAGATCGCCAAAGCTGATGATGGAGGGACTCACGATTTCACCAGGGGCTGGCTCACAATAGATTGCCACTAACATTTGCAGAACAGGTGGCATCAACATCATCAAGGCGATTGAGAAAACTACCCAGGTAGGTGCAACTGTTGACATTCTGAAAGCCGGTGCCTGTGAAGGTAACCGTTGAGCCAGGTCGAGAGAGAAATCGGTTCCCATTGACAAGAGCAGGTGAATAGATCACAGGTTGAGTCAAATCTGGTGTGTCTACCTGCAAACCAATGCCCTCAATAAGCACAGATTCCTCCTGCATCAGAGCAGGGGCAGGGATCACACTGGAAACAGAGACTTCATCTGATCCACAGGCAACCATCAACAAGCTAGCAGCCCCACTTGCCAGAGTCTTGAATGAATTCCAACGCTTGGCCAACATCATGTCCTCACCCCTGAAAGATAAAAATATAAGGAGAATGACAGGTTCTCCTCAGCTGCGATGACTCAATGCTCACCTCAGAGTTTACACGAAATCCCCTTATCTAGAGCTGATTTTTGCTATTCCTCAAGTCAACCTACCAGGGGTAGTGTCTGTGAAAGCTGGTGCACTTGGGCTGGATGGGTGTAAAGGCACTGGAATGGTACTGAGAAAGTCCCCATAAAAATTATGGGTTGGACTCAATCCAATTCTCCTTAAGCTGCGTACTCTCATTGACCTCCCCTTAAGGATAAGTTTCAAAGCACAAGCTAGATTTCATCCCTGGTTGGTATCATCACCTACCTGATCACTTGCTGCTGAAACGTTTTGGCTGAGAGCTCTCATTTGTTCCTTGGGCCAGGATCTCCACTCAACTAAGCACAACTATTGAACAAGGAGTTTCATGATGGCGACCCCTAGTCGTTACTGGATCTTTATGTCTGTTCTGGCAGGCTTTCTGGGATCATGCTCTTCTGGTGCCACCGATCCAGTTGCTATAAACCCCAACACCGTGAGCAGCGTTGAAGCCAATGTTGAGGAAGGGACTCAACTTTCCGCCGATCTCTCCAGGCAGGTGGAACAAGCTGAAGCTCTGGATCTAGCAAGGGTTAATCTCCTACCAGAAGTCACCTTTACGGGTGAGATCCAGCGGTTACCTTTTGGCAGCCAGTTTGGGCGCTTACTGGGCAGCTGGATTGTGGATGGCAGAGTGGTGGTGGCTCAGCGGGCTCCTCGCACCGATATCCTGATTGCTGATCCGGTGGTCGGGGATACGGTTGAGATCACGGCTCGCGAATTTACTGGGAATATTGTGATTGCCACTGTGATCGCAGAACCAGAAGAACCTGGAATTATTGGCACCAATGGCAATGACTTTCTGATTGGGACCGCTGCTGATGACATCATGGATGGCCGAGGCGGTAACGACACGATTGACGGACGCCAGGGATCCGATCAAATTACCACGGGTTCTGGTAACGATACGGTCCTCTACAACGGCTCTCAACTGGGATCTGGTCCTGACCAGCTATCTGACTGGGCAGTGAATAGTGATCGCTTCTTGTTAAATCCAGGTGATTTTAATGTTGCCGGAAGCCTGTCTTTTGTCAACACCTTGGCCAGCAATCTGCCCAGCGGCGGTGTGAATGTGATTGTTCTACAAGATACTGATAATGACAATGATCCCAATACCGCTTTCAATGCACGATCCGCAGCCCAGCTGATCGGGGCAGAGATTAATCAAATCAGCCCGGGGTTCTTTGTCTACTGGAACTCAGGATTAGGGGTGAATCGCCTGGTTTTCTCTGAAGATCTATCGGATGGAAATGCACCTTTGACGGTTCTCAGTGCCATTAATACCCTGAGTGGTCAGGATGCGATCAATGCCCTGCCCAGCTTTCGTGTGGCTAATTTTGCCTTCAATTAAGGATCAGGTGGAACGGGTGTTATCCTGAGCTCTGCCTGACATCTGTTGCTTTCCTCCCCATGCCCACCTCGACCCTGTGGATCAGACATCCATGGGGTTTATCAATCCAATGGAGGCTCTGACTCGTATATTTTAAGGAGATTCTCATAGGGCTCAGATCATCTCCTCATCGTTAAGACCTCGTCAGTGTGTTGGTATAGCAACCTTTCCTGCTCAGGGGTGAAACGGTGTATGTCAGACTTATCTGAGAAGTAGACAGTTCGTACATGGGTTTCAATCTTTCTGAGTTTCCCAATCTCCAGCCTGATGCAACTGATCGTGAGCTTGTGCAGTTATTGCAGGCAGGCCGATCATCCGCATTGACGATTCTCTACAAACGCTATTCTCGTTTGGTGTACACACTGGCTATGCGTATCCTTCAAAATTCTCAGGAAGCCGAAGACTTAACCCAGGAGATCTTTGTCACGTTCTGGCAGAAAAACAACTTTGATGCCACCCGCGGCTCTTTGAGCAGCTACCTTTGTCTGCTGACCCGTTCTCGTGCCCTGGATCGCAAGCGATCAGAAGGCTCCTATCACCGCTTCCTGCAGCGCTACCAACGGGGAGAGACATCACGGCCCAGGATGCCCTTTGAACAGGTAACAGCAGAAGAACAACAGGGGCAGATGCAAAAGGCATTAGCGGAGCTGCCAGAATCCCAGCGACAGATCCTGCACATGGCCTATTACGAGGGCCTGAGTCAGAGCGAGATCGCCGAACAAATGAATCTGCCCCTGGGCACAGTCAAAACTCGTTCCCGTCAGGGTCTGATCAAGTTAAGACGCTTCCTGGATAATCGTTTGTAAGGATCATTGCCATGGACGAAGACTTTAGCATTCAGCAATTTTATGAACTGGCAGCGGGTTCAGCCCTGGGGGACCTGGAGCCGGAGGAGGAATACAGGCTGGAACAGGTGCTGCACGCTTATCCAGAGCTACACGGAGAAGTGGATCGCCTGCAGGAAACTCTGGCCATCTTACCTCGGGGATTACCTGAGCTGGCCCCTCCTCCTGAGCTAGAAACAAAGATTCAGAACCATGTAGCCTCTCTCCTGGCAACCACTGCTTCTTTATCCCAGAGTTCCCGCTCCCGTCGGTTCCGATCGCCTCGCCTCTGGTGGATCTCTGCGGGATTGACGGCGGTTCTGGCCCTTGGACTGATCACGTTGGACAACCTGCGGCTCCGGCAAGCCATCCAGGTGGCTCAAGATTCTCCCCCAGCTCCCGTAGAGCAATTTCTTCAGCAACCGAACGCCAGACTAGTCTCGCTGCAGGGCGGAGATGACGCTTCTCAACTTCCCAGCGGCAGCATGGTGTTTATTGCAGGGGAGTGGCAGGTGGTGATCATTGCCTTGAAAAATCTGCCCCCGCCACCAGCCGATCAGGTTTACCGCGTTTGGGCTGAATTCAGTAATGGAGAAGTGATTCTGTGTGGTGAGTTCCAACCCGATCCAGATGGGGCCATCCTGGAAGTGCTTGAACCGAGTACATTACCAGAGGCAGATTCAACACTAGCGGATGTCTTTGTCACGCTGGATCCGCAGCCGACTGGCGAAAGGCTTTTGTCCAAAGTCTGATCTCTCGATCCTTGAGCAGCAAAGCGTCTACTGTGAAGTTGGAGTGGGTTGGATCACCAGCTAGAGTACATCCCAAAGCTTCTAGATCGAGAGCAAACTCTTTTTCAAGATCCTATTGTCGTGGAGTCCATCTCTGTTGGTATCTATTGACACAGTCATGAGTAAGTCATAAGCGTGACTGCCTCCGCAGGGAGACTGTCTTGGGTCATCCTCAAACTACAGGAGCCAACTTTGTAGAGTCTTGTGCTTCATCTGGAGAGACAGAAAAAGACTGGATCCGAGATGCGGCTTGTAGCGAAGTATTATTTTCTGTGTCAGGGGTTGATCGATGGGGAGAGGTTAAATGAAAGTTCAGGATCTATTAAAAAATGCAGCTTTGGCCGTGAGTGCATCGCTGCTCTGGGGCTGTTCTTCGACATCTCCCACGGCGTTGACCTCTGTGACGGATCAAAGCTCTGGGGTGTCCCTTGAAACGGTTAATATGCGCGGGGATTCTATTACCGTGTTTGCGGTAACCAGTGCAGGGGATAGTCCTGATGCGGATGAGGAGGATGGGATCTGTGTGTCAGTGGATGGGGGTTGTACCCTGAGGGCTGCCATTGAACAGGCAAACCGATCTGGTGCCAGTCGCGGCAGTAATGTCTTTATTGGGTTTGATCCTGGTTTGATTGGAGAGCCCCTCCTCCTGAGTGAACGACTGCCTGAGATCACAGCCGATATAGTCATTGCGGGCCCCGGAGCGGATCAATTGACCATCAGTGGAAATAACCAGGTTGAACTCTTCAGGATTGGTAGCGGAGCGACTGTTGAGATCAGGGGCCTGACGCTTGCCGATGGCACTGGCGCTGGGAGTGGCATTGGAATTTTGAACCAGGGAATCTTGACCGTGACCGATAGCATCCTCCAAGGCCATACCGCTGGGGATGACGGCGCTGGGATTGCCAGCAGTGGCACCCTGATCCTGAACGGCACTCAGATTCTGAATAATGTGGCCAGCGATGATGGTGGTGGCATCAGTATTTCTGGAGTCTGAACTTTCCCGTTTCACCCCTTGCGGCAGAGCTGTCCGGATCCACCTTTGCGGTTCGACAGAACACACCCAACAACATCAGAACCATCAGACTGAGCCTGGATCTCTCCGATCCCTTCTGCACTGCATCTCTGCGCACCGCAGGCGAGCCTGCCGCTCTTTCCCTGGAAGATCAAGCGTATCTGGAAGCATTGCTTACGCAGAAGAAATGGGTGGCTCGTCAGACCCTGAACTGATACCATCCCTTAGCCAGCACTTGATGCCCTGATCAATCAAATGCGCCAGGGTGGCGATCCGCTGGGTGTACCAGATGGCCCGTTCTCGTCCGGAGGCGTACTTTGCTTCCCCAGGATGAATCTGATCGGTGTAGCGGTACCCGAGGTTAGAGAAGAAAGCAATGATGTAGTGGCGGTGATGGCCTCGATCGGGTAGACCCCTGACAATGCCCACATCACTGGCGTAGTTTTTGGTCAGTCCGGTTTTGTGGGCAAACGTCACCTCAGCGCCAGCATTACAGGGGCGCACATCCTGGGTGTAGTCCTGCCATTCTTGATTATCCTGAAGACGCACCCGGCAGCCATCGGGATCGATCCAGCGCTGGGGTAACAGAGCAGGGATCCCTTCTTGAACACCAGGCCGACCACAGACCGCTGTGGTACTGAGAACATCATGAAAGCCCTGCTCACCCAGTAACTGCTCTACTAGATATCGCTGCGACATCGGTGATAACAGCGGCGGCAGATCCCCTGCGGGAGTTTTCCATGTGGGAGGAGGTGCATCCGGATCCAGGAGCCAGAGCAAGCGAACCGTGTCCCATGCGGTCATGTGGATCTGACCCACCCCCGCTCCTGCAGAGTTATAAAACGAGCCATCACAAGCACGGGTATTGTTGAGCTGGAGGGTTAGAAGCCCCCGGCAGGCCAGGCTGGAATTGAGGAGGTTGATCCGATCTTGCCGCTGCTGGCGTTGTGCACAGGGGCAATCCGGTTGAGCTTCTTGGGTCTGGATCACCCTCAGGTCATGTAAAAGCTTAATCAGGGCAAAGGTGGCGCGATCATCACTCAGCTGCAGCATCTGTTCCATCCACCTGGCCACGGGCTGCAAACTGGACTTGTACTCAAGATCTTGATCCAGGCTGATTCGATCCTGTTCCACTGTCTGCATGATCCCCACCCCTACCAGTAACTTTAGGACCGAGGCGGGATACGGTGAGATGAAATCTACTCCCGTTTGCCCTGGCAACAGCGAGGCCCAAGTGTGGGGAGTCCAGATGCGTTGATCCCAACGGCCCTCCGGCCCCAGATCACGACACCAGCGCACATCCGTCACAGCCAGAGTTTCAGGATCAATCCGCGACGCGTACCCCTGCGGCAGATGACGGGCTAGCAACACATGGCCAGATTGAATCGGTTTGGCGGTATCAGTGGGAAAAAGAATCACTGCCAGATCAATCGAAGGCAGAAATTTCAGGTGATCTCCCTGTTCATAATCCAGAATCGCCTGCCAGTCGACAGCTTTAAGACAGGTGAGCAACAGATCATTGAGACTGAAGGGAAGGGCTGTTGCTCTGGACTGCGGATCCACCATCGTTCTTGCCCTGAATTCTTGCCCCTAGGATTCTGGATGCGCGGATCCAGCCAGGATTTTGGTAATCTGACCCACATTTTTCGTGTTTCAGAACACACCAAGACCTAACTTTTTCGGTAACAGTACCCAATTTGGCAAGTTTGCGATAGCACTGAGGAGAGAAACGGCATAATAGTCGTAAACCAGCTGTGCTGAGGACCGAACTCCCATGCAGGGGAAACTTCAAGAAATCGACATTCGTAGCATCTTACAGCTAATCGAGCTGGGACAGCGTACCGGAGAACTGTTTGTTGAGGCCAGCCCATCCGAGTATTGGTTTGTCTTCTTTCTCAATGGCCGCATTATTTATGCCTCCAGTACGGAGGGTAGTATTGCTCGCCTGCGAGACTATCTCCACCGCTTTAAGGCGGAACATACTCTGGATCATGTGCAAATTCCGCCCAAGGCTGCCGTCAATGCCCCTGAGTACAATCGTCTCTGGTCGCTGCTGGAGCAACACAAAATTAATCCAGCTCAGGGCCGTCAGATCCTGCAGGGCATGGTCCGAGAAGTGCTCTTCGATCTGCTCAGCCTGCATCACGGGGCCTTTATCTTTGAGGCCGGAGCCCCACTGGCTCCTCAGTTGATCACCTTTGAGATCACCCCGCTTCTGACCGAGATCATGACTCAGGTGCAGGAATGGAAAAAATTACATCCCTACCTGCAGTCACCGGAACAGGCCCCCACCATTGTCAACTCTGAGCCACTGCGCAAAAACCTGCCGGAGCCCGTCTTCCAGGCCCTCAGCCAGTGGTCCAATGGAAAAACCACGATCCGCCAGATGGCCCGTTACTTGGGGCGCGATATCCTGGCGGTGGCCAAAGCGATCTATCCCTATGTGCGTCAGGGAGCGATGCAGCTGTCTGAGTTTGAAACCAAGAAAGCGGCCTCCGGTACGGCCCCCGCAGAGGATAAGCCTGCTCACATCCTCTGTATCGACGACAGTATGGCGATCCAGAAGACGGTGGAATTCATTCTCCAGAATGAGGGCTATCAGGTCACCACCATCGGCAATCCCCTCAAGGCCCTGGGACAGGTCTTCCTGCTCAATCCCGACATGATCCTCTGCGATGTGGCTATGCCCAAGCTGGATGGCTATGAACTCTGTGCCATGCTGCGCAAATCCATGGCTTTCCGCGAAACCCCTATGATCATGCTCACGGGGAAAGATGGTTTTACGGATCGAATCAAAGCCAGGATGGCTGGAGCCAATGAGTTCCTGAGTAAGCCCTTTGCGGAAAAGGAGTTGCTCACGATTGTGGAATCCTATGTGGGACTGCCTCCCAAGAGTATCCCCCACAATTCGCCCACACCAACTTCTCACTAATTCAACAGAGGCCCAAAGGAAGACATCTGTGGTAAATCTAGACACAGTATGGTTGCTCAATCAACCTCTGACCGATCCCACTTCCGGATGCCTGAGTAGATTACATTGTGTATGTTTGAGTCTTTTCAGCCATAATGTGAGTCTCTAGAGCAGATGTTAGCTATATAACAGGGAAACAGTGAGACCCAGGAGAGGAGGATGAGCAAAATACTGGTGGTGGAAGACAACCGCACCTATCAAGAGATGATCGCCAATTTACTCAAAGAGAATGGGTTAGAAGTTTCCACTGCAAACGATGGGGTGGAGGCCATGGAATCGATTAAAGGAAGCCTGCCCGATCTGGTGGTTCTGGATGTGGTCATGCCCCGCATGAATGGATATGAAGTTTGCCGCGAGATTAAAGCCAATCCTCAAACTCAGAAGGTCAAAGTGGTCATGGTTTCCACCAAAGATCAAGAATTTGATCGCCACTGGGCCAATAAGCAGGGAGCGGATGCCTACATCACCAAACCCTTTAAGCCTCAGGAGCTGGTGGCCACCATTAAGCAACAGTTGCGAGGATAGGCACTATGGGGAGTCGGGTGCTGGTGGTGGAAGACAGTCCTGCTCAACGGGAAATGATCTCTGGATTGCTGAAGGAGAGCGGTCTGGATGTATCCAGCGTCAGTGATGGCTTGGAGGCCCTTGAAGCGATTCAGGGTCAGAAGCCCGATCTGGTGGTTCTGGATATTGTCATGCCCCGCATGAATGGGTATGAGGTCTGCCGCCGCCTCAAGGCTGATCCCGCGACTCAGGCCATGCCGATTGTGATGTGTTCGTCGAAGGGGGAAGAATTTGACCGTTACTGGGGGATTCGTCAGGGCGCTGATGCATACATTGCCAAGCCCTTCCAACCCCAGGAGCTCGTCGGTACGATTAAGCAGTTACTGAGAGGATAAATCAAACCGTCATGGTGGGTGATCTCAACTTTCTCATGGCTGATGAAACCCAGGAGCTTCAAGAACTGGAGGCTCCAGAGGGTGAACTCTTTCTTAAATTCAAAATCGCAACGGGGTTAGAGCTGGCCTTACCGGCTGTTGCCGTTGCTGAAGTAATGAGTATTGGGCCTGAGAAAATCACCCCGATGCCCAATGTCACCCCATTACTTCTGGGGACCCTCAATCTGCGGGGTGAAATTATCTGGGTGGCTGACCTGGGTCAGTTTTTGGGGGAAGGTGGACCTCTGAATACCGATCGGGCTGAGATCCCAGTGATTGCAGTCATGGCGGATGATTTGCTGATGGGGTTAGCAGTCGATTTAATTGTGGGTATGGAGTGGCTGAAGTCCGAGACCGTTCAGCAAAGCTTCCACCTGACGGAGGTAATGCAACCCTTTATTAGAGGGGAATGGGCTCTCTCAGATGGTCACTCTACCCTGCCTCTGCTTGATCAGGAGGCTATCCTCCGGTCCAACCGCTGGGCGGCTTAGGAATGCATAGAGGGGCACACAGCTAAACTGTGAGTGTTGTGTATTCAAAGGTGATGAAATCTTGATCTCGTTACTAACCCCATTGGTGGAACGAGCCAGGTGAAGAGACATCCGAGTCGATAGTGTAGTTGGAACAGCGGCGCAAGGGAGGACCTCAATGGTTTCGAGCACGGATTACCAGAAGGATTATCAGAAAGCGATTGCAGCTTATGCGAACGGTGATTATACACAGGCTGTACAGCTTTTTAAACAGGTCGCTCTTGCTCGACCGGATGATTCGGAGTTAAAGCTGTGGCTGGCCTCAGCTCAACAGCAGGCGGGACAGATGCAGGATGCCCGCAATATTTACCAGCAGGTTTTGGAAACCAGTGGTAACCCCGACCACATCCAGGCGGCACAAAATGGCCTGGAACAACTGCAGATGGGTCTGTCAGAGTTTGAGGATATCCCTCCTCTGGGTACCCCAGACAGTGGGGGAAGTTATGCTGGCGCCGGGTTTACCATGTCAGATCCTCCGGTAGCGGCTCCTGCTTCTCAAGAGGACGATCCCTTTGCTGATATGGACAGCATCTTTTCGGGGGAAGACGATCCCTTTGCCTCGGAAGGTGGGGTCCTGGGAGAAGACGGGTTTAACCAAGATAACCCCTTTGAGGATCTATTTGAGACGGGTCTGGAGATTCCCGAAGCAGCAGCTCCTGCTCCCGCCAGTCGGGCGGCGGCTAACAACAGCTTTGATCTGGATGACCAGGATGAAGATGATCCGTTTGCCGATCTGGATATGGCGATTGCCCAGGAATCTGGTGGCGGTGTTGGCATAACGGATTGGGGTGGCGAGCCCATGGATTCTGGCAGCTCAGATGATTTTGGCTTTCTGGATGATCTTGATGAGATGTCAGCCTCCGAGGATCTAGATCAGGTGACTCAGGTGGCGAGCGGAGCTGATTTTACCTTTGACCAGGAGATTGCTCCCAGTGCAGAATCCACGCTCTCTCCTGATGAGCCTGACTTTGGCGACTCTGGCTTTTCCGATAGCTTCCCGACGGAATTGGCCAGCCCCCTGAGTGAACTATCCCTCCCCCAGAGGATATGTCCACAGCTGCTCCCCAAGGCGGGTCCAGTCTTTTCGATATGGATGAATTTGAGAACGTCGACAAAGAGCTGGAGGCGATGGAGGGGGGTGATCAGCTGGATGAGCTGTTCATCACTTCGGATCAGGATGACGATGGCATGGGCACGATGCTCTCACCCGCGACTATCGGGGGAATGGCCGGGGCCTCCTCGACAGTGGTGGCTTCGCCGCTGGAAACTCCTGCAAAAACTGGACAGACATCAGCGGCTTCCACAGCCCTGCAACCCATGACCCAGACAGGACCTGCCTGGCTGCAGAACCGTCCCGTGGACAACAAGCTCCTGATGATCTCGGTGGTTCAGGGTGCGGTAGGCCTGGGTGTGGGTCTGGGGATTTACATGATGATCCCCTTGACCTCTCCTATCGGTAAAGCTGTGACTGGCTTTCTGGGAGGGGCCCTGGCGGGGATCGGTACTGGCTACACCCTTGGAGGCGCGGTTGCCAAGCATACCCGCAGCACCGCTAACGAATTGATGAGTCACTTTACCTCCCTGAGCCAGAACAACTACAGCGTGCGGGCAACCGTGGGGGCCAGTGATGAACTGGGCAAGCTGGCAAACAGCTTCAACCAGATGGTCCATTCGATCGAAACCAACATCGCTGAGCTGCAGCAACGGGCTGCCGAACAGGGACAGGCGAAAGAAGATCTGCAGCGCCAGGTGATCCGGTTGCTGGACGATGTGGAAGGAGCGGCTCGGGGTGACCTGACGGTGCGGGCGGAAGTTACTGCTGACGTGCTTGGGGCTGTGGCCGACTCCTTTAACCTGACGATTCGCAGTCTGCGGGACATCGTTAGTCAGGTGAAGAAGGCAGCTACCTCGGTAAACGATGCTGCTTATCAGAATGAGGACTTTGCCCGCAGTTTGTCGGCAGATGCTCTGCGCCAGGCTGAAGATATCTCTGCCTCCCTCAATTCGGTGCAGGAGATGACCGACTCGATTCAAAATGTGGCCAGTAACGCCCGTGAGGCTGCTGATGTGGCGGCTCAGGCAACCCAGGCAGCCCAACGGGGTGGGGAAGCTGTGGATCGGACGGTGGCCGGTATTCTGGAGATTCGGGAAACGGTGGCCGAAACCACTCGCAAAGTGAAGCGTCTGGCGGAATCTTCCCAGGAGATTTCTAAGATTGTGGCCTTGATCTCCCAGATTGCCTCTCGTACCAACCTGCTGGCCTTGAACGCCAGTATTGAGGCGGCTCGTGCTGGAGAATCCGGTCGCGGTTTCGCGATTGTGGCAGATGAGGTGCGGCAGCTGGCGGATCGAGCGGCGAAGGCCTCAAAGGAAATTGAGCAGATCGTGCTCCAGATCCAGTCAGAAACTGGCACGGTGATGACCGCCATGGAAGAAGGCACCCAACAGGTGATTGAGGGCACCCGCCGTGCGGAGCAAGCCAAGAGCAGCCTGGATGAAATTATCGAGGTCAGCCGCCGGATTGACCGTCTGGTGAAGGCGATCTCAGAAGCCACTGTGCAACAGACTGAAACCTCCCGCTCTGTGGCGCATGTGATGCAATCCCTGGAGTTAACCGCCAATGAGACCTCAAAAGAATCGCAAAAGGTGGCCTCTTCTCTGATGCAGCTGGTGGCCATTGCCCGTGAGCTGCAAACATCAGTGGGCCGATTCCGTGTTGGCGATGAATAAACCCCAGCGATCCTGGGCAACCCGAGAAAGCTCAGCCTGATCTCGGGGCATCCTAGCGACAACTGCATCACTACGATGAACGAACAGCTGAGTGGGTCAGTCTTTCTGAAGTCAATCAGTTAGTATCTGGCAAGAGCATGTTGAATCTGTTATTGAAACCCGAGGGCCAGCGGAGGTTACTCCTGTCATGAACCAAGAAGCGCAACAGCGGATCATGGGCTATTTCATTGAGGAAGCTCGTGATCATCTTACGACGATTGAGCAGGGGTTGCTCAGCCTCAAGGAGAGTATGGCGGATAACGAGCTCATCAACGAGCTATTCCGCGCTGCCCACTCCATTAAGGGGGGGTCAGCCATGCTCGGGCTCACCAGTATTCAGCGCATTGCTCACCGGATGGAGGATTTCTTTAATATCTTCCGTTCCCGTCAAGGGCAAATTCCTGTGGATCAGCATCTGGAGACTCTCCTGCTCAAAGGGTTTGACAGCCTCTCCATGCTGCTGGAGGAACTCCAGGGTCCTCAGGGATTGTCAGAGGAGATGGGCAATGCCACCCTGGCCGAATTGGAGCCCGTCTTTGCCGAGACCGAGACCCATATTTATCATTTGCTGGGTGAGGTTGAATCTCCGGCGGCTGTGAGTGCGACCCCCACGCCCGCTCCAGATCCACGCCAAACCCTGATGGCGGAGCGAGTTCCCCAGCTGTTGCGGCAAATGCTAGAGCTGTATAAGCAAGGAGACAAAGCAGGGATTCGGGATCAGTTGCAGGAGAGCGGGCGGCAGCTTTTTGAAGTGGGGGTGACCCTGAATCTGCCTGGCTGGCAATTTTTAACGCAGGCGGTGAATGAAGCCATTGCCAACCCTGCCAATGATCTGCGCACCCTCGCTCTGGTGACCTTACGGGAACTCAAGCAAGCGCAGCAGGCGGTGCTGCAGGGCCAGGAGCAGCAAATTACCATTCTGCAGACCTCCAATCCCTGAGCAAGCCAACCCCAGCTCCGGCAGCAGCCCCAGCTCCAGCGATGACAGAAGCCCAACGGCGGATCCTTGGGTTCTTTCTGGAGGAAGCAGGAGAGCATCTGCAAACCATTGAGCAGGGCCTACTCAGTCTCAAGACCAGTGTTGCTGATGCTGAGCTGATCAATGATCTTTTCCGAGCGGCTCATTCTATCAAAGGGGGAGCAGCCCAATTGGGACTGGGTGCACTCCAGAAAACTGCTCACCGCCTCGAAGATAGCTTTAGTATTTTCCGCAGTCATCCTGGGGAAATCCCTGTGGATCAGCATCTAGAGACCCTGCTACTGCGGGGCTACGATGCACTGGCCCAACTTCTGCAACAGGTCCAGGATTTGGGGCATCTGCCAGAGGCGGAGGGCGAGGCCATCTGGGCAGCAGTAGAGCCTGTGTTTGCTGAAACAGAAACCTACATCGAGCGCTGCAGCGTGGGGATGTCGTTGACATGGCCCTACCGCCAGAAGCTGAGGATCAAGAAACTCTGCAGGCAGCTTTAAGTCAGGAAATCCCCGCGATCCTGCGGCAGATGCTCGAACAATTCCGGCAGCCCGATCCGCAGGTGGCGCGACCCTTACTCCTGCAATCCATTCAACGGCTGCAAGCGATTGGCCAGGAATTTGGGGTTATCACCTGGGTAACCCTCACTCAACAGGTACAGGAACAAGTGCTCCAGACCGACATTCCCCTCAGCGATCTGGCCTTACCTGTGCTACGAGATCTCAAGCAAGGTCAGCAGTTCTGGCAAACGGGACAACCGGAAAGCATTCGGGCCTCCCAGGAGCTTCTGGCCCTCCAGGCTCAACTGCAGGCACCTGAGCTAGAGGTCGCCCTCATGGAAGTTGTCGTCACCTCTCCTGGGGCAGAGGAGACTGCCGATCTGGTTGCCGCCGCGAGTGCCGCGATGGTGGACGATCTCCTGGCCGAACCTGCCTGGGAGATATCAGCAGAGGAAAGTGGCACCGATTTCGCTGATGACTTTGGGGCCCTGTTTGCGGAGGCGGAAAGTTCAGTAGAGGGCTTGCTGGAGTCAAGCGAAACTGTGTGGGAGCAGCCGTCTGGAACCGATCTGTACGATGATCTATTCTCAGGCTCGGCAGCGATAGCGACTGAGACCGAATCGCCAGAGGAAGATCGTCTTTTCCAGTCCTCTGAGATGGGGGATGAGGATTCTCTCTGGTCCAACTGGTTGGCAGAAGACGACAGCAGTAGCTTAGCTGCAGAAGCAACGGAGGTAGAGGGTGAGACCGCCGATTTTGACCCCACCCCTCTGCAATTGGGGGATGATGATGAACTTGCCTTTGCGGATCTCTTCACGAACGCCGAAGAGTTGGCTGCCATTGAAGAAGACATGGATCCCAGTGCCACAGGCTTTAGTTTCACCGATGTGGAAGCTACCCGAGGAAGTCGGTCTCAGCCAGCGAATTGACGAGGCCAAAGCTGAAGGGGATCTGGTCAGCCTGTTCTCGGAAGTCACAGGGATTGAGCAAGGGTCTACTGCCCCTGCAGAGGAGCAATCATGGGAGGAGGCTTTGTCCTCTATTGCTTCTGAGGAAAAGGATGATCTTGATCTGAGTGCCTTTTTTGATGAAGAAGCGGCCGAAGGTTATGGAGTTGCGCTAGAGGAGGGGGATGAAACCTTAGCAGCGGATATCTACTCAGGGAACAGGGAGTCTTCTGGCCCATTTGCCTTCGAGGAAAGAGCTGCTCCAGCCAGGACTGATGCCGACACAGAACTCAGCTTTGAAGATCTGTTCACAGCAGAGACCCTGTCAGAGTTTGGCATAGAAGAAGATCAAGAAACAGCTGCCTCTGAACCTGCAGCGGTGGTGTCTGCATCATCTGATGAAGATCTGGGGGATCTATTCTTCGGGTCGGGCTCTGATGATTTTCTTGCTGATCTCCAGGCAGAAGCACCAGCAGAAGATGTAAATGACCTGGATCTGGGAGCGCTCTTTGGCGAGTCCCTGCCGGAAGAGGCACCGGCTACCTCTGCAGAGTCTGAGTCGGACATGGCAGGGTTTGATCTGGGGGATCTGTTTGGGGAAGATTTAGCTTCGGAGGCTGCCCCTAATGCCGAGATGGAGATGGCAGATCTCGAACTGGGGGATCTGTTTGGGGAAGATTTAACACCCTCAGAACCGACCGTTGTCAGAGACTTCCCTGCTGAGACTGGGGAGGATTTAGATTCCTTTGATCTGGATGCCCTGTTTGCCGATACCGAGTCGGAGTCTGCCCCTGCTAGCTCAGATGCCGACCAGGGTGTAGGAAGCGAAGCATTGTTAACCCCACCTCCCCCCACTCAGGAGACTGCAGCAGAACAGGAGGCTTTTCAGGCGGAATTTGACAAGCTGGATGCACTCTTCGGTGAGGAAGAAGAGCCGGATCTGGCTCCGTTTTCCCCCAGCTCCCCCCGCTCTGCTGTAGATACCGATGGTGATGGGCAGGTGGATCTGGACGAGCTCAGTCAATTCCTGGACCTAGAGCCAGAGGGGACAGCCTGGACCCCTGAGTCCACGACCGAGACCGCCGATTCGCTTGTGGATCTCGAGAATGAGCTGGATGCGCTCTTTAACGAAGAGCCTGTCGTGACTTTTCCTGCTCAGGAAACAGATGGACCCAATCTCGATGATCTAGCCGCCCTCTTTGATGAGGATGAGGTTACTGCCCCTGAACAACTCAGCAGTGCCCCAGCCCCGTCAGCGTTTGAGGCTGAACTGGATGCTATTCTGGGTGATCTCTCCACTCCAGTGGCTCCTCTGCCTACCGTTCCCACCGCCAGTTCAGCTCCAGCCGCCCCCAGCCGCCCCCGCACCATCGTTGCCCCAGCCCTTACTCCTGCCGCCAGCAGTACCCGCCGTACAGGTAACTTTAGCAATCAGACCATGCGGGTTGAGGTGCGTCACCTGGATTCCATCAACAACCTGGTGGGAGAGCTGGTGGTGAATCGGAACAGCATGGAGCAGAACCACAGCCGTTTGCGTCAGTTCCTGGATGGCTTGCTGGGACGGGTGCAACAACTGGCGGAGTTGGGACAGCGGATGCAGGATCAATACGATCGCTCCTTGCTGGAAACAGCCCTGCTCCCCAATCGAGGAAATGCCTCGGAACGCTCAATCGCCTCAGTTCCCAGTTCTGGTGATGGCAATGGTCACTCCTCGGGTCAAAAATTTGATGCCCTGGAAATGGATCGGTTCACGGCCTTCCATGCCATCTCGCAGGAAATGATCGAGTTGATCGTGCGGGTGCGAGAATCCTCCTCTGACATTGAGTTTGCTGTGGATGAAGCGGAGCAAATTGCCCGTCAGTTCCGGCAGATCACGACCCAATTGCAGGAGGGACTGAATCGCGCCCGGATGGTGCCCTTCTCCCAGATTGCCGATCGGCTACCCCGAGCGATCCGCGATCTTTCGATCAAGACAGGCAAGCAGGCCACCCTGATGGTAGAAGGTCGGGAGACTTCCATTGATAAAGCAATTTTGGAAGAACTCTATGACCCGATGACTCACCTGGTCAACAATGCCCTTGTCCACGGGATCGAATCCCCAGATCACCGCCGACAGATGGGCAAGTCTCCCGAAGGCAAGATCATGATCAAAGCCTTCTACCAGGGCAACCAGACTATTATCGTGGTCAGTGACGATGGCGGTGGCATTAATGTCGAGAAAGTGAAGCAGAAAGCCATTAGCCTGGGTTTATTAACGACAGAGGCCGATCAGGATGAGGTGTTTAATATCCTCTTCCACCCTGGTTTCAGTGGTCGCAGTGCTGAGGAAGTCGATGATCTGGCGGGTCGAGGTGTGGGGCTGGATGTGGTTCGCCGCAACATTAGTGAGCTGCGAGGCAGCATTCAAGTGGATTCCAGTCTAGGTCAGGGGACAACCTTCACCATTCGCCTTCCCCTCACCCTCAGTATTTCCAAAGCCATGGTCTGTGTTAGCAACAAGGCCCTGATTGCCTTCCCCCTCGATGGTGTGGAGGAAATGTTGGATGTGCCTCAGGATGAGATCGAACTGGATGACAAGGGAAGACCTTCGATTCCCTGGCGGGATCAGCGCCTGCATTACCAATCCCTCTCCGAACTGCTGGGATACAGTCGCCTCCACAGCCGTGGCCGTGCCGAGGTTTACAGCATTACTCAAGATGAAGGCATTACGCCAATTGTGATCCTGCAGAGTGCCGGACAGCACGTCGCCCTGCAGGTGGACACCTTTGTTGAAGAACAAGAGATTGTGATCAAGCAGCTGCGCGGTCCCGTGTCAAAACCGCCGGGAATTGCCGGAGCAACCGTTCTCGGTAACGGACGCGTTCTGCCTATTGCCGACATCATTGAGCTGGTAGACATGGCCCAGGGCCGGACCCGACGTGACTTTGTCTATGGCGGCGATGATAAGGTAGAGGTTGAGCAGGAGCATCAAACGACGGTCTTGATCGTGGATGACTCCATCACCGTGCGTGAGCTGCTCTCCATGACCTTCAACAAAGTGGGCTACCGGGTGGAACAGGCTCGGGATGGCCAGGATGCCTGGGAAAAACTCCGCGGCGGCCTACCTTGTGACATTATCTTCTGTGATATCGAAATGCCTCGCATGGATGGTCTGGAACTCCTCTCCCGTCTCCGCGAAGATGACTACCTCCAGAATCTACCCATTGCCATGCTCACCTCCCGAGGAGCAGAACGCCATCGCCAGACGGCCCGTGATCTGGGAGCCACAGCTTACTTTACCAAGCCCTACCTGGAAGAAGAGCTGTTGAGTGCGGCAGCCCGGATGCTAAAAGGGGAACGGTTACTATCCCCCTCCTAAAGGGGGAGAAGGATCCCTTCCGCGATAAAATGAGAAAACGTGTTACGGTGTTTTACCTTAACTGGAGCAACAGATGAGGTAGAGCGGCCCGCCTTGATAACAACTATTCTTCGTTGATTGGGTTATTGACCTATGCTCCTACTGAAAATTACCGTTTATATCGTCGTTATTTTCTTCGTGGCCCTGTTTGTCTTCGGATTCCTTAGCAATGATCCGTCGCGCAACCCCAACCGCCGTGATATGGAGTAATGACCCAGCGACAATCTCTGGTTTTAGGGTTCGATCCAGGTCGAGAGAAGTGCGGTCTGGCACTGGTGGATCCCCTTGAGGGTCTCCTGTATCGACAGGTGGTGACAACAGACCAGGTGGTTGCTGCGGTGATACACCTACACGAGATCTGGGGCTTTACACGGGTGGTGCTGGGTAACCAGACCATGTCAAAGCCATGGAAACAAAAATTGGAGGCGGCGGTTCCGACCTGCTCGATTATTCTTGTGGATGAGCGCAATAGTTCCCTAGAGGCACGTCAGCGCTATTGGGATTACCATCCTCCACGGGGCTGGCAGCGCTGTCTGCCCAAAGGGTTAAGAGTTCCGCCTCAACCCTATGACGACATTGTTGCCCTGATCCTGGTAGAGCGCTTCTGGCAGCGGGAAGCAACTCATGCCTGAGCGCCGTTGGGTATTGCAATCCCTTGCAGGGCTAGGAATCGGCATGATTGCAGGGGGAAGTAGTGCCTGCGGAGCCGATGCTGCTCAGGTTGCAGTCCGCGGGTTAAAGCAAAGCATTCCCAGTAGCCTGCTGAGCCAGATCCGCAGAGAAAGTCCGATTCCCCTGGCTCTGGATCTGGTTGATAGTCGCCTCGATCTCTGGCATCAGCTGCATAGAAGGGAACAGGAGCCCGTTCCGAACTGGCAATTCTGGCAAAGTAGAGCATCGGCTCAGCTTCAACTGACGCTGTTGGGATCCGATTGGTTGGATCGGGCAATTCAGAAACAACTCATCTCGCCACTCCGTCCAGCAAGCCTCGAACCCTACTGGAGCCATGTACCGCAACATTGGCAGAGGGCTGTAACCCGTGAGAGTCAGATCTGGGGAATTCCCTGGCGCTGGGGGGTAACAGCAATTGCCTATAATCGCCGCTTTGTTACTGTCCCGATCCAGGATTGGGCCGATCTTTGGCATCCCCAACTGCAACGGCACCTGACCCTGCCTGATCATCCGCGAGAGGTGATTGGCCTGACCCAGAAGGCTCTGGGCCGATCCTACAATACCCAGCTCAATGCCAAGGATCCAGAACTGTTGCAGGCTCTAGCCCGCTGGCAGGAGCAGGTCCTTGCCTATACTTCCAATGGCTATCTGCAGATGTTGCGGATTGAAGACAGTTGGGCTGCTGTGGGGTGGACTGAGGATCTCTACCAACTACAACAGAGTTACCCAGAATTCGAGATTGTGATTCCGGCCTCGGGATCCGTGCTCTGGTGGGATTTGTGGGTTGTCCCTGGAGAAGACAGGAGTGCAGTGGATCCCTCCCCTTCGGCCCAACACTGGTTAAACAGGGTTCTGGATCCAGAGATGACACCACGCTTTGTCAATTTCAGTCAGCAGCCCAGTGTAATCCCCGTGGAGCGGGATGATCTTGATCCGCACCTGCAGGAAAGGGCCCTTTTCCAGGCCAGAGCACTGGCCGACGCAGAATTGTGGGGTGCTTTAACCGAGATGGAACTGCTGGAGTACCTCACCCTCTGGGAACGGCTGCGAACCCAACAGATTTTGCTCTAATTAAAAATAAGGGACCTCGAAACAGATCCCTTTTGCTAGAACATAATGTCAAGAAAGATAGCCTGAGCCTAGACCCAGGGCGTACCTTTCTTAGTAGGAGAACGTGGCTCGTAGCGCACCCACACCAATCGTCGGATCATTGTCACCCAAGGGAGCACCGTTGGGGTTGGTCACGAAGTAAAGACCGGGAGTGATCTTCAAATAGTCATTGAGGGGGAAGCCGTAAGCAACCTCAATAGCAAAAGGACGCTCATCCGTCGCATCGGTACCAACAATGGGCTGTCCAAAGAGGATATGGCCCTCAGCTCCTTCGATCAGCAGATCGGGAAAGAGGAAGCCAGCCAACCAGCCGTTGACGTCTTCATCGCCGGGATCCACCAGACCGGCAGGAACCACACCAGGCAGTTCGTACTCGATATTGCCAAAGCTAACCCAGCCAGAGAAGATGATGCTGGGAGTGATTTCCCAGTCAGCGGCAAAGGTGAAAGCATTTACACGAGCAGTGGTGGGTGCAAAAGCCTCATCTATATCCGCTGGATTGGAGAGGGGACCAAGGAAAAGAGCAGAGCCATCAGAGAGGAAATCAACATCCTCAAAGTTCTGCACGTAGGAAGATCCGAACTGGAAGTAGAGATTGGCAGTATCGACAGGAGCAAAGCGCAGCTCTACGTAATGCCCGGTGTCACCACCCGTCACACCCCCATCGCCACCAAACTCCCCAACATCCTGAGGATCATCAGCAGTGTAGGCATAGGAGAGGGTAAACTGCTCGCTAGCATTAAAGCGGAAACCAGCCACACCACTATCAATCGCATCCTGAGTACTCTTGGGAGTATCAAAGAAGTTGTTGAGATGATCCCAGGGCACGTCATAGGTGAAGACTTGGTCAGCATCCACACTATTTAGACCCACGACAAATCGAACGCGGCTGTCGAAGGCCTGGAACTGGTAGACAAGGTCATCCAGGACCACATTACCGCCACCACCACCAGAGAAGTCGAAGCCAGGATCGCCGGAGAAGAAGTCAGTCTCAGCATCCCGAGCCTGGAGACGCACTCGCAGACGATCATTACCGACAAACGAAGAGTCGAAGATCATCCGCATCCGGTAGGGGAAGGTCATGTTGGCTTGATTAGACTCAGCAACCAACTCACCGTCGATAATGCGATCTTCAGTCAAGCCACTGCCCACCAAACCAGTGATCAACTCAATCCTTAGCTTGGTCACCGGGTTAAAAACTTTACCTTGTAGATCAGCAACATCGGCTTCCAGAGTGTCTACTCGGCCTTTGAGGGCAGCCAGCTCAGCGGCAAATTCTTCCTGCAGGCGTTGCAGGGTGGCCAGATCTTCGCGGGATACTTTATCAGCCAGCCCTGCTGCGATCAGCTCATTGATCCGATCCAAGCAGGCGTTCATACCAGCAGCAAACTCGAAACGGGTCATGGCCCGGTTGCCACGATAGGTACGGTCGGGGTAGCCAGCAATACACCCATACCGTTCTACCAATGACTGCAGTGCCTGGAAAGCCCAGTCAGTGGGTTGCACATCGGACAGTTCAGAAATTGCGGTCACTGGACCTGAAGCTTGAGCCACGGTCTGAGCGAGTGCAACACTGGGAGCCAGCAAAGAAGCCGTTGCAACCGCCCCTGCCAGCAAAGAATTACAGGCATTAACCTTGTCAAAGAGCATGTGTTCTCCTTAGATCCTGCCTCACACATGAAAATTGTATCCGATAATCCAGTCTTTATCGCAAGCATGGCCATGAAAACTGCCGGAAAGCACCCTTGCCAAGCAAAAAAAACTCCACCCTACGGAGGTGGAGCCAAGGATCGAAAGCTGTTCTAAACCAAATGGTGCTGTTCGGTCTTAGTAGTTAAACTCAGCACGGATCGCCCCTACCCCAATGGTGGGGTCGTTATCCCCTTCTAGGTTGCCATTGGGATTGGTGATGAAGTAAGCACTGGGAACGATGTTCAGAAAATCATTGATGGGCAAAGAGTAGTACACATCAACGATAAGGGGCTTGTCGGCTCCGTCTAAATCACCCGAAGGCAGTTGACCCACGGTGAAGCCACCTTCTCCACCTTCCAGGAAGAGATCGGGGAAAACAAAGCCCACCAGCCAGGCCACAAAGTCTTCATCACCTGGATCGGGAGAGCCAATGTACTCGGGTACATCATCGGGGATCCTGTACTCCAGGTTGCCGAAGCTGCCCCAGCCGGAGAAGATCACGGAGGGAGTAATCTGCCACTCAGCTGCCACAGAGAAGGCATTCAAGCGTCCGTAGGGAGCAGGGATGGCACCGTCATCGATCAGCGCTGCCACATCGTTAGTGACGAGGGGACCACGCACGGTGTCCGCAGCCAGAGAAGTGATATTGGGGTCAGTAGCATCCTGGAAGTAGGCGGTCGCGAACTGGAAGTAAAGACCAACGGTGTCACTGGGAATAAAACCAAGTTCAAAACCGTGGTAGTTATTGCCAGCGCCGATACCGCCTTCATCCCCAAATTCACCCACCGTTTGACCGTCATCCACGGCATAGCCGTAAGCGAAGGTAAACTGATCACTGAAGCTGGTGTCAAAGGCAATACCGGAATCTCCAGGACCCTCTGTCAGCAGGGGACCGGATCCACCGAAATCAGATAGGGTCTGGAAGGGAACGGAGTAGTTAAACCGCTCATCCACACCCTGATCTACTGCACCGATGGAAACAGTGGTGTTCTCAAAACGCGGAAACGATAGGTCAGGTTACTACAGGACCACGGTTGCCGCCACCACCACCAGCAGCCATCCTGGCGACAGGAAAGGGAGCAGTTGCCTGAAGGATGAACGAAGTTGCCGTCGAATGCGATTGCGCACCACAGCATGTTTGCTCACCTTTTTGCTCACGGATAAACCAATACGAGTGGTCAGTGCAGGCATCACAGCCAGCGAGTCGTTATCACTACACTGGGGATGCTTAAGGGCAACCAACCTCAGATGCTTAGCAGTGAAGCTAGTGCCCTGCTTGTAGACGAGGTGAAACGCTTGAGAACTTTTGAGTCGGTGTTGCCTGGGTAGCAAGGTTTTGACAAATTAAACAGGTATGCCCTATTCCACCGCCAAACGATAGCGCCCCTTCTGACGGCGGGAGCGGATAACTCTTCTCCCGTTGTGGGTGCGCATGCGGGTGCGAAATCCCGATCTTCTCTTTCTGCGGCGGCAGGTTCCTTGCAAGGTACGCTTGGTCACGGTGTCTCTCCTCTTTACAGGGGCAGGTGTTGAATATGAAGAAAAAAAGCACGATTAACTATCGTAACACCTTGTAGAGATTCGTTCCTCAAGAAAGCATTACTTGGGGCGATCGCCCCCTAGCTTTCCAGACGGAAGGGAGCAGCGATCGCGCTCATCATGGGGAAACGATGGGAAACCGGAAACCGCAGCCTAGTTGATGCCGATCACCCAGGTGCCAACATAGCGAGGGGGCACACCCGGAGGATCGCCCACCGCTTCCATAAAGCACTGGAAGAAGAACATGCCACCGAAGCGGGGATTTTTTACATCGTGGAAGACGATTTCCACTGCGGTGTCAGCAGGTACGGGTTGCTGGGGATAGATCTCAATGGTGTAGGATTCCTGGATCCAGATAGCTTGACCCACGGCAATGGTTTCCTTGTTGCGTCCTCTACCCACGCGGATCTCTACCTCTTCCGGTAGAAAATTACCATCTTCGTCCACGGGAAATGTGCCATCGTAGTAGTCCGGGTGTTGGATGACAAATCTAGACGCGGCAACTTCCATTTTCCGAGCCGGAATCCGCAGCTTGTAGCGATCTTTGTCATTTTTATTGCCGGATTCCAGGTAGTAATCCAACTCAAACTCGCGATCGGGACCGCCGAAGATAGTGAATCCGGGCAAACTCTGGGCAGTGGTGGCTAGAGGAATACCCGCAGCAAGGGTGCTTGCGATCGCCAAGGCAGATAGAAATCGCTTTAGAGTACTTTTCTGGAAAAACATAGACATCGGCTTCCTGGTTGAGGAACACTTATCACAGAGTGGGTAACGACGCAAGGATCCCCAGCACTGCGTATACTTGACAATCTTAACAGGAGAGCGGGGAATTTCACAGAAAACCACTTGGCGATCGCCGTCAGGGCAAGCCGTAGAGAGGAGCGGCGGTTTGGGTTTAAGCCAACAGGCGGCTCAAAGGGAATCGGGATCGATGCCCAACTCCCGTAACTTCGCGGCTAGCTTTTCATTTTTTTGGCGTTCGGTCTCGGCACGTTGGCGTTCGGTCTCGGCACGTTGGCGCTCTGCCGTGGCAGACTCTTCCGGCGTGGGTACCAGATCCCCCTCAGAGGTAAAGAACCGCAGTTGCTCTTGATGGATCCCCAGGTATAGCTCTAGCTGAGCGCTCCAGCGCCAGCCCTGCTCCGTTGGGGGAATCGGCTCGTAGGTGCCCTCTACCAGGTGGAAGCCCTCGAACTCGAAGCTTTTGGGGTCGAACCAGAAGTAATCTGGGGTGCGGAAAATGTTTTGATAGATCGTTTTTTTTACACCGCGATCCACATTTGCCGTGGAGTCCGACAGCAATTCCACAATCAGGTTGGGATATTTCCCCTCTTCTTCCCATATCGTCCAACTCTTACGGGGACGCTTCTCAGTGCCCAGCACCACGAAGAAATCGGGTCCGCGAAAATCCTCTGACTTGAGCTTGCGGGTGCTGTAGTAGATGGTCAGGTTGCCTGCGGCGAAGTAGTCGGTACGATCGCACCACAACCAGTCCAGGCACTTGATTAGCAGCAAGAGTTGTTGGAGATGTTGGTAACTTTCCAAGGGCGGTTCGTTGCTGTCTAAATCGCAGGGGGGCAAAGGCACAGCATCAAGTGATGCTTGCTCCAGTGCAGCTTTAAGAGGGTTTAATTT
>JAAUUJ010000151.1 GCA_012030715.1 Synechococcaceae cyanobacterium SM2_3_1
AAAGAAAAGCAGATTGGGTCCCTCAAACGGATCCAGATAGTTGCGCCAGGATGCCAGGGTGGAGACCCCATGCATGATCAGCACCAATCCATAGCTCCAGGTTTTGAACAACCCGATCAGAAAAGCCAGAATAATGAGTAGCTGTAAAAACCCTAATCCATAGGAAATGGTCGCGCTTAAGCCCCCGATACCATAAAAGTTCTCAAATACTGCTGCTGTATGACCGGGATTGAGAAACTTATCCAGTGCCCACATCAGAAAGACAGCAAAGACACTGAGACGCAGGAGAAAGAGGACAACAGGCAAGCGATTGGTGAGTTTTGTTTGCAACATAATCTTCTCCCTAAAACACTGAGCACTGCCCTTTCTTTGCAGCTGCAATCTGATCAGATCATGGACAGAGGGAAAACCCGAATTTTTTCAGGCTTGGGTCCTCAAGAGAATTAGGCATTGCGATTGAGACTAGCTCACTTAGGTGAGAGGCAATTGAATCAGTCCTGAGAGAAAATCCAGAGCTACGGACAATTCCTCCAGCCTCTGGTTCATCCTAAATTCAAAGATCGCCATCGGTTCAACAGCCAAAGTTGAAGCGACTGAGAATCTAGATCACCCAAAAACCGTGGCGACGCCAGTGCTGTTCCTCCAGCGCAGCCTGTAAATCCTGGGGTGAGAGCAGCCCCTGCATGACCAGAATTTGCCCCAGCCGGGGGAAGCGGAACCTTTGTAACCTCAGGGCCTCCTGTAGCTGTCTTTCTGAGATCAGCTGTCGACGAATTAATATTTGACCGAGCTTCATGAGCATGGTTGTCTCCACAACTCGCTGATTTCAGCTTCTCAGCTCTGACAGAACCCCTCGGCAAAAGTTGAGCCAGTTTTTAGACTGGTACGGGTTGCGGTTAAACTGCTGTACACTGCCTCTGCAGCATGAGTAAAGCCTGTGGCGAAACTGGATCTGATTGTGGGCCTGGGCAATCCGGGGTCTCAATACAAAAACACCCGTCATAACTGTGGATTCATGGTGGTGGACTCCCTTTGTCAGCGCTGGCAGATTGCCCTGAAGGAAGAAAAACGGTTTCAGGGTTTGTACGGAGAAGGACACCACGCCGGAGGCAAGGTGCGGTTGTTAGAACCCATGACTTACATGAACCTTTCGGGACAGTCGGTGCGATCAGTTCTGGACTGGTACAAGCTGGATCCTGAGTCGGTGTTAGTGATCTATGACGATATGGATCTACCGCTCGGACGTCTGCGACTGCGGCCTTCCGGATCTGCTGGTGGGCATAACGGGATCAAGTCCATGATTGAACACCTGGGCAGCCAGAGCTTTCCCCGCTTGAGGATTGGGGTAGGCAAGCCTCGCTCGGATCAGAAAACAGTGAGTCATGTGCTGGGGACGTTTACACCTGCTGAGCGCTCCTGCCTAGAGGAAGTTCTGGAGGCAGCCCTACGGGGAGTGGAGTTGATCCTGGCTCAGGATCTGGCGATGGCGATGAACCGCCTGAATGCCCTTAGCCTCTGTCAGTCAACAGAAACCGCACCTGCAAAGAACAGCAGCAGGGATGGGATTCGCTTATGATAGGCTTGCTGTTCCTCCCACCACTTCTCGCTTGGCTGCTCCTGATGCCGATCCGATTCTCCAGGCCCAACAGAGTCTGAAATCCCTCCTGCACCACTGGTCCCAGGCCACGACCGCCGCCCATCCTCCGATCGAAGCCAGACTCCGCAAACTCAAGCACCTGCACAGCAAATTAGAACAACAACGCCTGACGATTGCCATCTTTGGCATGGTGAACCGCGGCAAATCGGCTGTGCTCAATGCCTTGATGGGGAAATCGCTTCTGGAAACTGGCCCCTTAAATGGGGTCACTCGTAAACCCTGTACCCTGGCCTGGCAACCAAAAAAAGCCCATGGCTCTCCCATCCCCGCACACTACCGTGTTGATCTGGTGGATACTCCAGGTCTCAACGAAGTGGAGGGCGAAGTGCGGGAGCAACTGGCTTGGTCCGTCGCCGAGCGAGCAGATCTGATTCTGTTTGTGATTGCCGGTGATCTGACCCAAATTGAGTACCAGGCCCTGCTAGAACTCAGAGCTCTGCACAAACCGATCCTGCTGGTGTTCAATAAGATTGATCTCTATCCGGAGCAGGATCGCCAGAGTATCTACGCTCAAATCACCAGTGCTGAACTGCGTCAACTGATGTCACCAGCAGAAATTGTCCTGGTGGCCGCAGCTCCTAAACCTGTGCGTGTCCGCATTCACTGGCCCGATGGACAGATCAGTTATGAATGGGAACGACCCGAACCCCAGATCGACCAGTTGCGCGAAAAGATCGAGATGATTCTCAGGCAGGAAGGCGCTGCCCTATTGGGACTGAACGTACTCCTGCAGGCGGATCAACATCTGAAACAGATCATGGCGGTTCATGACTCGCAACAGCGGGAATCCATGCGTCGTCTTAACTGGCAGGTGATCGGGGGGAAAACCCTGCTGATCACTTTGAATCCCCTGGGTGTCCTGGATCTGCTGATCAGTGGGGTAGCTGATCTGAGTTTAATCACGCTCCTCAGCCGCTTGCTTCACACCCCCATTTCTCCCGTCGTTTGGGGCAAGATGTTTGGCCCTCTGGCACTAACCCTGGGATCACTGGCTCTCCTGGAAGTGGGAACTGGTGGCCTGCTAGGGAATGCTCTCCTCTCTCCCGAGTCCTGGCCCGGTCTTGCTCCCCCTGGATCCAGCTTTGCCTGGGGTAATGCCCTGTTGCAGGGGGTCCTGGCCTGGGGGGGTGGGCAGTGGTTGCAAAAACGCAGTGCAGATCTCTTGCCCACAGCCCTGCTGAATCACCCAACCAGTCCTCATACCCGATTGGTGCAAATTTTAGAGCAGCTCCCATCTCAGTCCATTCTTTATCGGCTGAAATCAGAATTTCTTCAACTTTCTGAAGACAGTCTCCAGGCGCCGCGACAAGCTTAACGCCATCGCCTTTTGAGGCGGGCCAATGAAAAAAATGCTTGTTGGGGATGCTCACAATCCCATGGGGGGCACCCGCTCCAGATCGCCCAGGGGCACCCACACCTGTTGTTGATCCTCCAGACGACAGAGGGCCATTCCCCGCCGTAGTAGGGTCACCAGGGCAGAACCGGATCCAAAAAGGAGCCACTTTTCGACATCACAGCCGCGATAGCTCACCTGAGCATAGCAACCGATCGGCAAGGTCTGCGCACTAAAAGTCCCTGTTATGGGGAGTGGAACATTCAAATGAAGCCGAGGGGATCAAACTCATGAGGGTGTTGGACGCAGCTACAGAATGATCTGATCCTAAGGGCTGTGGGTTAAGCGCTCCTGCGCCATCTGGCGGAGTGTTTCTCAGAAGAATGCGTAATTTGCTCAGAGGCTCAGGCGACTACCCCTACAGACCCACTCTCATGGGCTTTTCGCCAGACGGTGACAGAGGAGGCACAGTATCATGACTAATGTAGGACCATCATTCCACATGTCTTTAGATTTTCGCTTCGCCATCATCAGTGACCTGCACATCACCCTACCGCAAACCATTTGGGATCATCCGGGTCGCTTCCATCTGGTGGAAGTTAGCATACCTGCTCTGAATCATGCTCTGGATCATCTGCTGCAGGCAGATATCGATTTCCTGCTTTTGCCTGGAGATCTAACCCAGCACGGTGAACCTGCCAATCACCAGTGGCTGGCGGATCGACTGTCCCAAATGCCCTTTCCGGTTTATGTCATTCCAGGCAACCACGATATTCCCTATAACCAGAGCAGTGAACGGGCGATTATGCCCCATGATTTTCCTGAGTTTTATCGTCGATTTGGATACGAGGGCATTGATCAGCTTTACTACTGCCGCGAGATCCTGCCTGGAGTGCAGTTGATCGCGCTGAATTCCAATGACTACGAGGAGGATGGTCGTCTGGTGGGGCGCCTGGATCCTGAGCAGCTGAGCTGGTTGGAGTCCACTTTGCATCAAGTTCGGGATCAAGTCGTGCTGGTCATGATCCACCACAATGTTGTGGAACATCTTTGGGGTCAGTCCCGGCATCCCTGGGGTCAGCGTTACATGATCAGCAATGCTTCCCTGCTGCTGCGCATGTTACGGGGTGCAGGGGTACAGCTGGTCTTCACAGGTCACCTGCATATTCAAAATATTGCCACCCGCAGGCAGGTGTTTGACATTACCACCGGATCCCTGGTCAGTTATCCCCATCCCTATCGACTGGTACATTTTCATCAGGACGCACAGGAACGGCAGCATTTGCAGATCGAAACCTATCGGATTCCCTCGGTTCCAGATTTTCCAGATCTGCAGCATACGTCTCGAGAATGGATGGCCCAACACAGTAGCTCGCCAGTGATTAAATTTCTCACGGCTCCCCCGATTCATCTCCCCCATGAACAGGCTGCAGAAATTGCTCCGCATCTGCGATACTTCTGGGCTCAAATTGCCGAAGGTGACGCTATTCTCCGTTTTCCCCACCTCCCCCCTCGGGCCCGTCAGGTGTTGGAAAAACTCAACCGCTCCTCGATCCTGGATCCTGAGATCGCGGTCACCTCAGATAATCACACCCGCCTGACTCTTGATCCCTCTCTCTGTTGAAAGGGACCCAAGAGAGCATATGAACAGAAAAACAGCTGTGGCCGATCGCTCCTGAACAGGCAAGAACTCTCCTCCACGGCTGCTTTTCCCTGACAAGGTTAGGATGCTACCGCTGCTGCTGCACGACGTTTGCGTGTTCGACCGTTAGCGGAATTGGACTCTACGTCGCTTTCGGAGGGTTCTGGCGCCGAAGATTTCGCCTTAGCAGTCGATGGGGGATGTTGTAGCATCACCGCCACCGTTGGTTTACCCTGCAACCGCTGACGGACCAGCTTGGTAATGGCACGCTCTAAGGCATCCTGCAGGCCTGCCCAATCCACATCCAGCGTTCCTTTCTCCAGAGAGCGGGCAAAATCAGACCAGGAACTGGCCAGAGTTTTTTCCACGATCTCACGCAACCCACCTCGGGCAAGGAAATCGGTATTACCTACCAATCCCAATTTCTGCATCTGGGGAGCAAAGAGTAGCGAGCCATGGGCATCCAGGCTGACCGCAACCATTAACATGCCGTCACTGGCTACCTGTTGACGCTCCTCCAGAACCTGATTGAGAACCACACCGGAACGGGAGTTATCCATCAATTGCACACCGGAGGTCACCTTATCGACCACAGCGATGCCCTCGTCACGCACCTCGACTACATCACCATTGTTGATGATGACAATATTCTCGCGGGGCATGCCCATACTCATGGCAGTCTCTGCATGTTTAACCAGCATGCGGTATTCTCCGTGGGTGGGCACAAAAAACTGAGGCCGAGTGAGGGCTAGCATCAGTTTCTGCTCCTCCTGACAGCCATGGCCAGACACGTGAATCATCTTGTCTTTGCCATAGACCACATGGGCCCCCAGAGACATTAACTTGTCAATCACACGGGTCACGGCAATCGTATTGCCAGGGATCGGGTTGGCAGAAAAGATGACGGTGTCTCCTGGACGAATTTCCAGCTGCGGATGTTCACCTCTAGCGATCCGGGTCAGAGCGGCCAGGGGCTCCCCTTGAGATCCGGTGGTCAGAATAATAGTCTTGCCATCATCCATCTGATTGATACTCTGCATCGGTTGGAGAGTTTCATCCTTACAGCGGATGTACCCCAGCTGGCGGGCATGGGCCACCACGTTCAGCATTGAGCGACCCAGCAACGAGACATAGCGCCCCTGCTGCTCTGCAACTTGCAAAATAATATTCAGGCGGTGGACAGAAGAGGCAAAGGTTGTAATGATCACCCGACCCTTGGCTTCCGAAATGGCCTTGGTTAAGCCTGGCAGCACAGCCCGCTCAGACGGCGTGTAACCTGGGACCTCAGCATTGGTGGAATCACTAATGAGACAGAGGACACCTTTTTCCCCGTGCTCGGCAAGCCGCTGCAGATCAAAGTGCTCACCATCCACCGGGGTGTGGTCAATCTTGAAGTCGCCCGTTTGAATCACGACCCCAGCCGGAGTATGTAGGGCCACAGTGAAACTATCGGCAAAGGAGTGAGTGTTACGGATAAACTCTACAAAAAAGTTCTTGCTCAAAGGCACAATCTGCCGAGGCTCAACCGTTCGTAATTCTGTCCGATTGAGCAGACCCACTTCTTTAAGTTTTTCTCGCAGCAGGGCCAGGGCTAACTTAGGCCCATAGATCACCGGAATATCAAACTCCATCAGGTGATAGGGAATACCTCCGATGTGATCCTCGTGGCCATGGGTAACCACCATTCCCCGCAACTTGTCACGGTTCTGTTTGATGTAGGTCATATCCGGTAGAACGATATTGACCCCATGCATATTTTCATCAGGAAAGGCCAGCCCCGCATCCAGCAAGATGATGTCATCTTCATAGCGAAACGCCCAGGTATTTTTGCCAATTTCCTGCTCACCGCCTAGTGGGATCAATTGCACAGGAGAGGACTTGGAGTCTGAACGAGAAGCTGGCATGGGGGTAAAACCTTTTGACATTGACATAGATGATGATCCTCAAGGTAATGAAAGCAACAAACTTGGAGAACAGATTTTCACTGAGTTCAGATATCTGTTCATCTGCAGAGGGCAACGGTAATCACATACCGATGAGTTGTCCGAAAAAAAGCTTGCGGAGACGATAGGCCCGATCCTTAGGACCTGAAATCCCGCCTGGGTTGAACTCGGTTGTTCGTCGATCCATACAGGGGAAGCATACCCTGATCGGCTCCTAGACATGATGAAGAGAGAGGAAATCGGGAATCCTGGCAGAGGGCCAAGGCAGGATCACCGCAAGCAGATCATTCATACCAGCCTTGCGCAGCAGACCATGAACAACTGTTAGCAAAACAGTAATACTCCTTAACATCACAACGCGTATCGTCTCCTTTTTGGGGGATCAAACTAAGCCTCAAAAGAAATCATCATGGTTTGCTCTGAAGTCACCCGAGAGCTCGCTAAGAGTCCCAGTTCTTCCATGACCTCGCGCAACTGCTCCGTCAAATGCTCAGAAAGGGGAGAAAGAGGTGGGCGTACACTTCCCATTTGCCAATCTGTCAATGCAAGTGCAGCTTTAATCGGGACAGGATTGGTGTCAATAAAGAGAGCTCGAAATAGGGGGAAGAGAAATTGGTGAATAGCAAGTGATTCCCGAGGTTGACCCTTCTCAAACGCAAGAATCATCTGTTGCAACTGAGAACCAACAAGATGACTGGCAACACTGACAACACCTGTTGCTCCTAATGCTAGCATTGGCAGGGTCAATGAGTCATCACCTGCATAGATCGCAAACGGCTCAGGGAGAGAACGACGAATGGCCGAAACGATATCCATGCTCCCACTGGCTTCCTTGATCGCCACAATGGCAGGCAGTTCCGCAAGGCGAGCGATGGTTTCCGGCTGCAGAGATACCCCCGTACGGCCAGGTACATTGTAAAGCATGATCGGCATATCGCTGGTTTCAGCGATCATCTTGAAGTGCTGGTAAAGTCCGGCCTGAGAGGGTTTGTTGTAGTAGGGAACCACCTGTAGAGATCCCTGCAGCTGCAGCTTGGCCGCTTTCTGGGTAGCACGGATCGCCTCCTGGGTGGAGTTGGATCCTGTTCCCGCAATCACGGCAGCTTTCCCGGCCACGGCATCTCTGACCACCTGAAACAGCTCAAACTCCTCTTCCCAGGTCAGGGTGGGAGACTCACCAGTGGTTCCACAGACCACCAATCCATCCGAGCCATGGTCGACAAGATAGCTGGCCAGACGAGCGGCCTCATCATAGTGGATCTCCCCATTGTCTTTATAGGGGGTCACCATCGCTGTCAGGACTCGGCCAAAACCCACAAACAACTCCTCACGCACACCCATCACTGCAGACAAGAGAGTCTTCACTTTCACTCAACGTTCATCTTTCTACCCTACAGGATAATCCAGCATTGCCCACGTCCATTACCACCTTTCACTGATCACCCGGATCCCCTGACACGATCAGGGAAGGATCACAACGATAGAAAAAAAGCAGCCTAGCCACCGCTAAACTGCTTGGGTAATAACTCCAAGTCAGGGACAAGTGCTTTAAAACAGACCTAGAGTCACCCACTGATCCAGAGGCAATGTGGCCCCGATCCCGAGGTAGAGTGTCACCAGGGTGCCAAATAGAAAGACCATGGTAGCCACGGGGCGGCGCAGCGGGTTTTGAAACTTGTTGACATTCTCCACAAAGGGCACAATCAGCTGCCCCAGGGGAATCGCCGTCATCAAAGCAATCCCCAACAGTTTATTGGGGGCAATGCGCAGCAGGTGGAAGGCAGGATAGAGATACCACTCCGGCAAAATTTCCAGAGGGGTCGCAAAGGGATCCGAGGGTTCGCCAACACCAGCAGGATCTAGAACCGCCAGGGCCACCACCATGGCAATCGTCCCCAGAATCACCACCGGAAACATATACAGCAGATCATTAGGCCATGCGGGCTCCCCGTAAGTCATGTGGCCCATATTCTTTTTTAACTTGGCCACCACTTTGGGGTTATCCAGATCCACCTTGCGGGTAATGGCCTCGCGAGCAATCGCTTCCTTGGAGACAGTCATGTCAGTTCTCCTTGCAAAACAAAAAACAAAATCACATTCCAGGCAGGTCAGGTTAATCAGCAGGCAACTTAGAGGGGGCCGGAGATCCCCTGTCTACGGATCATCAGAAAGTGCATCAGCATGAACACGGCGATCAACCAGGGGAGAACAAACGTGTGCAGGCTATAAAAACGGGTCAGAGTTGCCTGTCCGACACTCTCACCTCCGCGGATCAGTTCTACCAGGGTTTCACCGACAACCGGAATCGCACTGGGGACGCCAGAAACGATCTTGACGGCCCAGTAGCCAACCTGATCCCAGGGCAGCGAGTAGCCAGTCACTCCAAAGGAAACCGTGAGCACCGCCAGCACCACACCCGTCACCCAGGTGAGTTCACGAGGCTTCTTAAAGCCGCCGGTCAGATAAACACGGAAAACATGCAGGATCATCACCAGGACCATCATGGAAGCACTCCAGCGATGGATGGAGCGGATCAGCCAGCCGAAGTTGACCTGAGTCATGAGGTAGCGAACCGACTCAAAGGCCTCCGTGACCGTGGGCTTGTAATAAAAGGTCATGGCAAAGCCTGTGGCAAACTGGATCAGGAAGCAAACTAGCGTAATGCCACCCAGGCAGTAAAAAATGTTGACATGGGGGGGAATAAATTTGCCTGTCGCATCATCCACAAAGGGAGTAATTTCCAGGCGTTCATCTAACCAATCGTAAACTTTGCTCATAAGGCCAGAGGATTCTGAAGAACGCTATCACCCAATCACCATACCATATACATCAGTGGTGACAGGCTCCTGGCCCTTGGCTTCGGAAGTTTCCTGACCCTGAAAACCTGAAAATCAGTGCTAGGTTATTGATAATTCTTAACATCTCGGCACAAAAGCAAGTGTCCTCGGAGGTGAAACTGCATGAGATCCTGGCCCCAGTGGTTCAGTATCAATACGACCATGAAATCCTGGAGGGGAAGCATTCCGTTCTGGTGTGTGCTTGTATTGAGTGTTTGCAGTGTAGCCTGCATGACCGCTTCGCCTGCCCTGGCCGGAAGTCGCTGGGGGGAGTACCACAAACTTGTGGCCACCGCCTGGACCTATGTGGATCGGGCTTATGTGGATGCATCCTTTAACGGGCAAAACTGGTGGCGGAGTCCGTCGCTG
>JAAUUJ010000152.1 GCA_012030715.1 Synechococcaceae cyanobacterium SM2_3_1
CTTGCTGGCGGCTCAGGGGGGGATACATTTTTGGACAAACTGCAGACGGTACCCTCGATCCAAAAGATGTGGGTCTGGATCAGCCGGGAGCTATCGCAGGTCTGGAGATGTTAGAGGATCTGGTGGCTCAGGGGGTGATTTTGCGGGACTCCACCTACAGCATCATGGTGGCCAATATGGTGCAGCAGGATCTGGGGCTGATGATCACGGGACCCTGGGAATGGTCCAATCTGGAGAAGAATGATGTCAATTTTGGGGTTGTTCCCCTCCCCTCCATGAAGGGTCATCCCACTCCGGCCTTTGTGGGGGTGCAAGGATTTTTGATCAACCAGGCTTCCCCCAACGCCGATCTGATCCAGGAGTTTATGGAGCATTACGTGCTCACACCCGAAGGACTGCAGGTGTTGAATCAGGATGTGCCCGTAGGGATCCCGAGTCTAAGGGCAGTGGCGGGAGCGTGGTCTGCGGATCCGCGTCTGGAAGCCACCCTCAAGATTGTGGAACAGGGGGTGCTGATCCCTAATATTCCGGAGATGAATGCGGTCTGGACCCAGATGTCTGGGGTGATCGGGGATGTGGTGAATGGACGGATCAGTGCTGAGGATGCTCTGACCCAATCAACCCAACAGATCGAAGAGGCGATTGAGTAGAGATGCCGAACCAGCTTCCATTTCTGCTACTGCGAGGAATAGGGATCACCTTGATCCTGCTGGCGCTGTTGCTGATCTATGCTCTCTACACCTCAGGACAGCTGATCATGGGCACAGGTTGTCTGTTGCTTGTGCTTTTGGGACTCTGGATCTATACCCGCACGGAAACCCATCCTCTCTCCCCGTATCAGTATTTGTTGCCGGGCCTGGTGACGTTTGGGCTCTTTGTGATCTTTCCGATTATCTATACTGTCTCGATTAGTTTTACCAACTATGGGGTTGCCCATTTACTGACCTATGAAGGTATTTGGGATCAGTACTTCAGTCGCCAGACTTTTGATGTTAGTGAAGAAGTTTTTACCTATGAGATCTATGAATCAGACCAGACCTATGAAATCCTCCTTGCAGCAGAACAGAATCCCCTAGAAAAGTATATTTACAGGGATTTTGATCCTACAGATCAAGAGGATCGGATTGGCGATCTGGAGGTGGTTCCTGCCACCCATCAGCCCCTAGGGGATCCGGTGCCGATTCGCAGGATCATTCAGTGGAAACCTGCCCTCACCTCCCTGCGTTTGGAATTACCCAGTGGCCTGCAACTCAGTCGCATCGGGCTCAGGCATTTTCAGCCGCGTCAGGTTCGCTATCAACGCCAGGAGGATGGCACCTTACGGGATCGAAAGACTGGTGAACGCTTAACCCCTGATCAAGAGCGTGGCTTTTATGTGGATTCACAGGGGCAGAAGGTGGGGCCAGGGTTTGCCACCTGGGTAGGGCTTGCTCAGTACTTACGATTGCTTACCGATCCAGAAATCCTGCAGCCCTTTTTTCGTGTCTTTCTCTGGACCCTTGCCTTTTCGGCGGGATCGGTGCTCCTTAGTTTGGGAGTGGGCATGATCTTTGCGGTGCTGCTGAACTGGGAATCTCTGGCTTTTCGCCCTGTCTATCGCTCCCTTTTTATTCTTCCCTACGCGATCCCAGCCTTTATTTCTATTCTGGTATTTCGGGGCTTATTTAATCCAGATTTTGGCGAAATCAACCAACTTCTGCAGCATATTTTTGGGCTTGAGCCTCAATGGTTTGCCAATCCCTGGTTAGCCAGAGTGATGATCTTGCTGGTGAATACCTGGCTCAGTTACCCCTACATGATGCTCTTGATCCTGGGAATTTTGCAGTCGATCCCCACCAGTTTGTATGAGGCCTCCGTAATCGATGGAGCCGGACCTCTGCAGCACTTCTTCAACATCACCTTTCCTCTGCTTCTGCCCCCTCTGGTGCCGATCCTGATCAGCAGTTTCGCCTTTGCCTTTAATAACTTTGTCCTGATCTACCTGCTTACCGGCGGGGGACCCAATATGCTGGATACCTCAACACCTGTGGGGGAAACGGATATCCTGGTTTCCTATACCTACCGTCTTGCCTTTGGACAGGCGGAGGCTGATTATGGGTTTGCTGCAGCGATTGCCACCGTGATCTTTGCCCTTGTGGGCAGCCTGGCCCTGATCCAGTTACGTTTAACCTCAAAACGAGGTGCCCAATAATTCATGCCTGTTGTCAAAGGTCGATTTCACCCCCTGCGCCTGCTCCTGACCCATCTATTTTTGTGGGTAGCTCTGGCCATCATCCTGGCTCCCTTGCTGTTGATCCTGTCGATCTCGTTTCGAGAAGGCAACCTGGCGGTGGGCAGCCTCATCCCGGAACGGTTTAGCTGGGAGCACTGGCAGCGGGTGCTGGGCATTCCGACTCCTGGACCGGATGGAATCCTGATCCCTCCTCCTTTTCCGGTGCTGCAGTGGCTGTGGAATTCCCTCCAGATCTCAGGGATCGCTGCAGCCTTGCTGGTGGTTCTCTCTGTAACCTCGGCCTATGCGTTTTCCCGCTTAAAATTTCAGCCTAAGCAGGGTCTGCTGCAGGGATTGCTTTTATTTCAGGTGTTTCCGGCAGTCCTGGCTCTTGTGGCTCTGTATACCTTGATCAGTCAACTGGGGAAGGTCATTCCCGGGTTGGGTCTAGATACCCACGGAGGGTTGATCCTGGTCTACTTGGGTGGGATTGCCATCAGTGTCTGGATGATGAAAGGCTATTTTGACATGCTCCCCGCCAGCGTAGAGGAAGCCGCACAGGTGGATGGAGCCAATCGGATCCAGATCCTGATCTATGTACTCCTGCCCATGAGCTACCCGATCCTGGCGGTGGTGTTTATGCTTTCCTTGATCACCATCTTTAATGAATTTCCCATTGCCTCAGTTCTGCTATTTCAGGAAAAAAACTTGACCCTGGCTGTGGGTCTGCGCTTCTTTCTGCAGGATCAGAACTTTCTCTGGGGAGATTTTGCCGCTGCTGCCATCATGGGAGGCGTGCCGATCACCGTGATCTTTCTGGTGACTCAGCGATTTCTAGTTGCAGGATTAACTCAGGGGGCTGGTAAAGATTAACCAGTCTGGCTATCTACGCTTTCCTTCTGAATCCTGGCCATAACCCTGAGCATGACCATCTTCACTCCGGCATTGATCTGAACGGGTAAACTTGGTCCATCGGGGATAATATACAATTGGCCAGAGGCAAGCTTTTGCAGAATATTGGTGGCGATTTTTTCTGCTGTTGGTCGTCTGCGATACCATTCCTGCTGCTTCGCTTTCAGATCTTGCTTCAACCTGCTTTTTTCTTGGTCGACAGTGGTAGGCAAATTAGACTGAAAAACGCCAGGTAGAGCTACACTGATCTGAATAGGGCTGTAAAAATACTCAACGAATAAAGTCTCGCTCAGAGACAAGACTGCTGCCTTAGTGGCAGGATAAGGGGCTCCGAGTAAACCTGGCAGCAGAGCTGCTTTACTGGCGATGTTGAGAATGATGCCAGCGTGAGCCTTTGTCATGTGAGGCAGCGCAAACTGGCAGCCGTTGATCACCCCGATCAGGTTCACACCAATATACTTTTGCCAGTCATCAATAGAGTAGGTTTCAAATCCTCCCATCGCTAGAATACCCGCGTTATTGATCAGCAGATCCACTCCGTTGACCGCCATACAATAGTCATCTACTGCGGCCTTAAACTGTTCTCCATCCGCCACATTAACATGATAAGACTTTACAACTCCTTGGGTGAGGGATTGGATCTCTGGGCATTTCTGCTCCACTTGCTCAAGGTTGTAATCGAGCATGGCCACCGACCAACCATTCAGGGCAAGATGCTTACAAAATTCATAGCCCAGGCCGCTAGCTGCCCCGGTGACGAAGGCTCTTTTCTGTGGGAAGCGGTTAGAGAGAGTTGCCAGAGAAATATTCATCGATTCACCTTGTTTTGAAAAATCTTCCGTCTTGAAAGCCTAATGATTTTTCGCATATATCCCTGACAAGTCAGATTTCTCATAGCTCCTCTTCAGACCTTTGAGGAATCTTTGGGGAATGAAGCGCTTCATGAACCAGAGGAATCTACCCCCTTGAGTAGGAAAGATGTAAAAACGCTCCCGTGCTATATCTTTGAGAATATTTTTTGCCACCTCACTGGAAGAGAGGATCTGATTCTTTTTGAGCTGCTCCTCAATATATCTGACTGACTTTTCTTTGTGTTCAGGATCAACCATCTCTCCGCGACTAATATTTGATCCGAAAACACCGGGCATGACGACAGAAACCTGAATCGGAGAATCTATCAACTCTGCGTACAACCATTCACTGAGAGAAAGGGTGGCGGCTTTAGTTACCGCGTAGGGGGGAGAAATGCTAGGGATCAGCGCCGCAAGGCTGGCGATATTGACGATCACCCCACCCTGCTGCTGACTCTGCATATACTTGAGGGCTGCATTACAACCGTGAATCACTCCCAGGAGATTAACGTTGATCAATGCATTCCATTTTTCAAGCGGAATATCTATGAATGGTCCATAGCAGAGGATGCCTGCATTGTTGATCATCAAATCCAGGCCACCGTGTTTTTCTACAAACTGATCCACTGCCGCCTGAAATACATCGGCTTTTGAGACATCGACGCGATAGGGATCTAATTTTCCAGTGACCTGAGATTGCAAATCAGCTTCACTCTTCTCCAATTGCTCCTGGTTGTAATCGAGCATACCCACACACCAGCCTGCGGAAGCAAGAAGACGGGTGAGATCTAGTCCCAGGCCACTGGCAGCACCTGTAATCACAGCTCTTTTCTGAGGATAGCGATCTGATAATTTCTTGAAATCAGGCTGCATGGTTGAGAGTTCCTAGTGTAGAGACGAATTCCAGTTTTTGCTGATTATTTCTCGTGTCTGCCCCTTAATATACTGGAGTGAGTGTGAAAGATGGTTCCCTGAAGACTTGAGACAGCTTACTATCTTGGTTGTTGGCCTGGGTATGTAGTTAAGTCTGGCAACTACATGCTGTTGGTACGGCCCTGTGAGGTTCATTTCCTATGCTGACTCAACCGAAAAGAATGTCTGAGACTCGGGTTCTTTCAGATCTGCTCTCGCTGCGCGCTGCTTCTCAGCCGGATCGCTGGGCCTATACATTTCTGGCTAATGGGGAAGAGGAAGCTCAACGCTGGACCTATGCAGAGCTAGATCAGCAGGTTCGCCGGATTGCTGCCCTGTTGCAGACTCAGGGGCTAATGGCTGGGGAGCGGGCTTTGCTGTTATTCCCCCCTGGACTGGATTACATTGCCACCTTTCTGGCCTGCCTATGGATCGGTGTGATCGCGGTGCCTGCCTATCCTCCCCGGCGCAACCGTAACCTGCAACGGATCCAGGCGATCCTCAAGGACGCTCAACCTCGCGGGGTTCTGACAACACAAGAGTTACTGCAGGATATTCAAGCACAACTGCAGGAACACACGACAGCACCTTTGGACTGTTGGGCCACGAGTGGGCTGACTTCTGATGTCGCTGATCAAGCTCCTTACCCTGCAGAGTCCGATACCCTCGCCTTCTTGCAGTACACCTCTGGATCCACAGGCACTCCCAAGGGGGTGATGATCAGTCATGGTAATCTCCTGCACAACCTGGCCCAGATTTACACAGGCTTTGGTCATGCCGCAGACAGCATGGGGGTGATCTGGCTGCCTCCGTACCACGATATGGGCCTGATCGGCGGGATCCTGCAACCCCTCTACGGGGGCTTCCCGGTGGTGCTGATGCCCCATACTGCCTTTTTGCAAAAGCCCCTGCGCTGGATCAAGGCGATTTCAAAGTACCGCGCCACCACCAGTGGGGGGCCAGACTTTGCCTATGATCTGGTCTGTCGCCGCGCAACTCCAGAGCAATTGACGGGACTGGATCTGAGTAGCTGGGACGTGGCCTTTAGTGGGGCAGAACCTGTGCGGGCCCAAACCTTGAAACGGTTTGCTGAGTGCTTTGCTCCCTACGGATTTCACTGGGAAGCCTTTTACCCTTGTTATGGCATGGCGGAGACCACGCTGATGGTTTCGGGGGTGGAGAAAAGCCAGTCTCCTCTGATCCTGAGCGTTGATCCTGCGGCTCTGGAACAGAACCGGATTGAGCAACCCGAAGCAGGAAAGCCTGCCCGTGATCTGGTGGGATGTGGCCACAGCTGGACTGATCAGGTGGTGGTGATTGTGGATCCAGAAACCCTGCAGCGCTGTCCAGAAGATCAGGTGGGAGAAATTTGGGTGTCTGGAGCCAATGTGGCTCAGGGCTACTGGCAGCAGCAAGAGACCACGCAGGCCACCTTCCAGGCTTATCTGACCCATCCAGAGGAAGGACCCTTTCTGCGCACTGGGGATCTGGGCTTTCTGCGGGAGGGGCAGCTGTTTGTCACCGGACGGCTTAAGGATCTGATTATCATTCGGGGCCGCAATCACTACCCTCAGGATCTTGAGTTAACTGTGCAATCGGCTCACCCGGCTCTGCGGGAGAATGCTGGTGCTGCCTTTGCGGTGGATATCGAAGGACAGGAACAACTGGTGATCGTGCAGGAAGTTGAGCGCACGGCCCTGCGGGATCTGGATGCAGAAGCGGTGATGAAGGCCATTCGCCAGGCAGTGTCAGAAGAGCACGAAGTCCAGGTCTACGGGGTGGCCCTGCTCAAACCCGCCTCGATCCCCATGACCTCCAGTGGTAAGATCCAGCGGCATGCCTGTCGGCAGGGATTTCTGAGCCAAACGCTAGAGGTGGTCGGTAGCTGGACAGCCCAGCTGAGTGCCTGGGAAGAACAGCAGCTGCAGCAGGAGGTGGAGAGCTGGGATCAGTTGGAGGAGGAGGCTGGCCCGATCACCCAGGAGCGGATCCAGGACTGGCTGCTCACACACCTGGCCCTTTATCTGAAAATGCCACCCGATACAATTGATCTGGAGGAGCCCCTGGCCTCCTATGGATTGGATTCCTCAGTGGCTGTTAGTATTACGGGGGAGCTGGGGGAATGGCTTAATCAAGAGCTAGATCCGACCCTGTTCTGGGAGTATCCCAGCATTGAGACGCTGGCCCAACATCTTGCTGAAATTCAGTAGCCTGTGACCGCCAGAGGAGCGTACTTGGATGGAATCCCCGCAAAAACTTGGTGCGAAGCAGCCGATCCCCCCATCTCCCGCCGCGTTTAAGTTCAATCCCCTCGATCCAGCCTTCCACCAGGATCCTTACCCCCTCTACCAGCGACTGCGCACCGAAGATCCGATCCACCGCAATTTTTTTGGCTCCTGGGTTCTCACCCGCTATCGGGATGTCAAAGCTATTTTGCAGGACTCCCGCATCGTCTGTGACAACCTGCCGGAGCGAATTCGCTCCAAGAATCCCTATCTGGAAAAACAGCACAAGGATCTCAATGCCTTGGCCCGCATTACCAGCAAATGGTTGCTCTATCTGGAGCCCCCGGATCACACTCGCCTGCGCCGTCTGGTGGGCAAGGTGTTTTCTCCTGCCACTGTCGAAAAGCTACGCCCCAAGATCCAGACCACGGTGGACCACCTGATCTCTCAGTCAGAGTCCAAGGGGCAGATGGACATTATCACTGATCTGGCTCGCCCCCTGCCTGTACTGGTGATTGCAGAGATGCTGGGTATTCCTGCCGACTGCAACAGTGAGATTTTCCACTGGGCCAATGAGGTCTCTGAGATTTTTGATCCTCTGAACTCTCTGGAAACCTTCTCGCGCATGAATGAGATTGTGATCCAGTTTGAACAGATGTTGCGACAGATTGTTGAGGAGCGGGAACGGCAGCCACAGGCAGATCTGATCAGTGAACTGATCGCAGCCCGAGATGAAGGAGACAAGTTAACCACTGCGGAGCTGATCTCGGTATGTATGCTCCTGTTTGGCACCGGAGAAGAAACGACAGTGAACCTGATCGGCAATGGGGTTCTGGCTCTGCTCAAGCACCCGGAGCAACTGCAGCGCCTGCGAGACCATCCGGAGCTGATCCAGAGTGCCGTGGAAGAACTGCTGCGTTATGAGAGCCCGGTACAGGCAATTTCCCGCATTGCTGTGGAAGACATTGAACTGCAGGGAAAGACCATCAAGTCAGGGCAACAGGTCATTGTCTACCTGGGGGCAGCCAACCGCGATCCTGACCAGTTTCCCCAGCCGGATCAGCTGGATATTGCTCGCCCAGACAATCGCCATCTGGCCTTTGCCGAGGGGATCCATTATTGCCTGGGGGCGTTTCTTGCCCGAGCGGAAGGGCAGATCGCCATCAAGACCCTGGTGCAACGATTCCCCCAACTGCGCCTGCTCACTCCCGCTCCCCGCTGGCGCAAGAACATCTCGCTGCGAGGCCTGGAAACTCTGCCCATCTCCTGGGTAGTGTAGTGAGGAGCATTCCTGTACAGCGCTCCAGATCATGATCGGCAGTCCTAGAACCAGACAGTGAGGGTAAAGGGAAATGGAGCAAACCACCTTGAGCTCAACATCCGGCAGCAGCAAAGGCGCCAGGTTTAATCCCTTTAATCCTGCCTTTCGCAGGGATCCTTATCCCTTCTTCCACCAGCTACGGGAACAGGATCCGGTGCACCGCTACTTTATGGGCAAAGCCTGGGTGCTCACCCGTTATCAGGATGTCAGGGCGATCTTGAAGGAGAAACGGGTACGGGGCTATGACGTGCCCGACATGCTCAAGGACAAGCACCAGTACATGCAGGATCGCGGTGGCGAACTAGAAACTCTGGCGTTTGTCAGCAACAAGTTTCTCTTTTTTATGAACCCTCCGGATCACACGCGCCTGCGGGGGTTAATTGGCAAGTCCTTTTCTTTGTCTGTAGTTGAGCGCATGCGTCCTCGCATTCAGGAGATCGTCAATCAGCTACTCGATCAGGTGCAGGGTCAGGCGGAGATGGATCTGATCGCCACGCTGGCAGGGCCTTTGCCTGTGGCGGTGATCGCTGCCATGTTGGGGGTGCCGACGGAGGATCGGGGCATTTTACATGAGTGGTCCAGCGTGCTCTCGCGCATCCTCGATCCTCTGGTTTCCCTGGAGGAGTATGAGCGGATCAACAAGGTCACGGTCAAATTCAAAGACTACTTCTGTGATCTGGTGAAGGAGAAAGAAAAGCACCCTCAACAGGATTTGATCAGCACCCTGATCACCACCCGCGATCAGAGTGACAAGCTCAGTGAAGAGGAACTCTGGATCACCTGTATTCTTCTCTTTGTCACCGGAGAAGAAACAACCGTGAACACCATTGGCAATGGCATGCTGGCCCTGCTGCAACATCCAGAGCAGCTGGAAAAACTCAAGCAGGATCCTGAGACCCACACCACTGGCGCTGTGGAGGAGATCCTCCGCTATGATTGCCCGGTGCAGTTCATTACCCGCGTTGCCACCAGCAATCTGGAAGTTGGAGCGCGTACCATCGCGGCGGGAGAAAAACTGATTCTCTCCTTGGGTGCAGCCAATCGTGATCCGGACATCTTTTCTGATCCGGACCGATTTGACATTACCCGCTCCCCGAATGACCATATTGCCTTTGGGGATGGCATCCATCTTTGTTTGGGGGCACCTCTGGCTCGGGCTCAGGCCCAGATAGCGATTCCCACTCTCTTGCAGCGTTTCCCTAAGATCACCCTGGCTACCCAGGATCTGAAATGGCGGGAAAACCTCACCCTACGGGGGGTAACTTCTCTGCCCGTGAGCCTGTGAAATCAATAGGGGACAGACGATGACCAATCATGAGCCCA
>JAAUUJ010000153.1 GCA_012030715.1 Synechococcaceae cyanobacterium SM2_3_1
GATTGGATGCCGTGGTGTTTACGGGGGGGGTGGGGGAAAATGCGGCTGCGGTGCGGGAAGCGGCCTGTGCTGGTCTGAAATTTATGGGGATGCAGCTGGATGTGGATCGGAATGGGCAATCTCCCCCGGACAGCAACGTTGCCCATGCGGATTCCAAGCTGGCAGCAATCATTGTCCGCGCCGAGGAAGACTGGGCGATTGCCCGCGCCTGCTGGAGGCTAGCCCAAAAGCAACCTAGCTAGTGAGGCCGGATCAGGACCACTGGCGTTTGTTCTGCCGAATTCCCTGCAGGATTGATTTTGAGGGCCTCAACCACCCGTTCCCTGGGGGTATCTGGAGTGGCGGCCAGAAGGTTCACTTCTCCCAGATCATTGGCATCGACGATCGCAATGGCCAGCCCCGTGGTTTTCTGCAGGGACTCAACCAGCTGTTGCGGCTGCCTGGGACCGAGAACAATAAATTGATCATAGGGAGGGAGGGTGCCCGTTACATCGTCAATCAGGGAGGATTGCTCACCTGCATACTGGTAAAACACACCCGAGATGCCCAGAACTTTGGCCACCGATCCCAGCAGAAATGCCGCCAGGACCCGCTGAGCACTGGAGCTGTCGATTAAGGTTTGCAGCCCGTAGGAACTGGAGAGACTGGTTTTAGAGGGGAAGAAATAGCAAAGCCGTCGGGCCAGCCAGCCGGGATGCACTGTGGTGGGATGGCGAAAGTTGCCCTGTACAACAGCCACGGCGGTTTCGGAAACCGCGACGACATCCCCCGTCTGAGCAAAGGGTCTCACATAGCGCTCGATCACAGCGGCCAGATCATCACTGGGGGTGAGCAGATGGGTGGGGATGGGCAAAAACTCACCTGGTCACGCTGTCGCCATTGCGGATCCTCCAGGGGACTTACCTCGCGCAGCGGGATAATCAGGTGGCTGGTTTTGGGGGTGCGCAACTGACGACCGTACTGGATGTAATGCAGTTCCAACCAGCAAGACTGCAACGACTCCAGCAGCTCCCCCTGCAGATCGATGTCCACCTCCAGATGGGTCTGGCTTTGGGGGGTCAGAATATAGGCGGGCCAGTAGTTATCTTTTCGAGGAGGCAGATCCTGATGATCAGAGCGGAGAGACAGCCGGGTGTGGATGGCGTCGATAGAGGCGCGACTGAGAAGATGCAGTTCCGGCTTGACCTGCGCCAGGGTCACCTCCAGAAGTGGATTGTGGTTGTGGACCACAAAGCGAGTATGAAGGCACCAATGCTTGGGGGATATCCGCTCTACAGTCCAGGTGAGGGGGTGCACCTCCAGCTGATCCTGAGGACGGCTGCGCAGCCAGCCCAGCAAAGACAGGACCATCAGGCCCACCCCTGTAGCCAGACTGATGCCAGCTCGCAGATGCAGATCCGGCTGCACCAGCAGCGCTCCGCCTCCCCAGAGACTCATTCCCAGGCCAATCAGGACCAGGGCCTGAATTCCACGGCTCATGGTGGCACTGTATTGATCAGCAGCCATCCCGGTCACCTCCGCATACTCCATAAGACAACATAAAGCTGTGCTTAAGTCTCTCAGATTGTGGGTGCGGCTAACCCTACACTACCCAGATTGCTATTTCAGAGGCAAGACTTGCTCTAGAGGCTAAGCTGGGATCAGGCAATATCCCAAAATACACAACCGTTCTGGCTGGGAGGTAGGCATGGCTCAGCGGCAACAGTTTAAAAGTTTCAACGACATGATCCAGAACAGTGCGACTCCGATTCTGGTGGACTTCTATGCGTCCTGGTGTGGTCCCTGTCGGATGATGGCCGGAATACTGGATCAGGTCAAACATCAGATGGGAGACAGCGTTTCGATTGTTAAAATTGACACCGAAAAGTATCCCTCGATTGCCTCCGAATGGCAGATCCATGCCCTCCCCACCTTGGTCCTATTCAATCAAGGCCAGATGGTAGAGCGGATTGAAGGTGTGGTGCGTGCCAATGACCTGGTCCAACGGCTCCAGCGTGTCAACGCCTGACGATCGATCTCCCCATATACTTCTGGTGGAGGATGAGCCGGAACTGGTGACCCCGCTGCATCGGTTACTGCAGCAGCAGGGCTATCAGGTGGAGGTTGCCTACGACGGAGACTCGGCCTGGCAGCAGTTAATTCTGGAGGATCCTGACCCGGACGTCCGCCATGCCTTTGACCTGCTGGTTTTGGACTGGATGCTCCCGGGGTATTCCGGCTATCAGATTTGTCAGACCTTACGATCCAGGGGCGATCAGACGCCGATTCTGTTTCTGACTGCCAAAGACACAGTGGATGACCGCGTGCTGGGGTTGGATGCTGGGGCGGATGATTATCTGGTTAAACCCTTTCAGTTACGAGAGCTGCTGGCACGGATCCGGGCTTTGCTCAGACGTCCACCCCTTTTGAGCGAAGGATATCCAGAGAATCCAGAGGTAGCCCCCTCCCTGCGGGTGGAGAACCTGCTTCTGGATCCCCTGAACCAGCTGCTGTATCTGCAGGATCAGCCGATTAATCTTTCCGAGAAAGAAACCCAGTTGTTGCAGCTGTTTATGTCTCATCCTGGTCAATTATTGACTCATGAGCAGATCATTGCTCACCTCTGGCCTCAAGATAAACCCAGCAGCAATGTGTTGGCAGCCCAGGTTCGGTTGCTGCGCCGCAAGATTGAAGCCCACTCCAGCGCTGACCCGTCGCCGCTGATCCGTACCGTTTATGGGAAGGGCTATCGTTTTTGTCCTGAGGCGGCCACCTGTACTGGCGGCGAGTAAAGTCCTCTCAGCTCAAACCCCGATCAGTCCCACCAAAGTCGTGGAGCCCTCCGCATAGAGTTTTTTAGGAATCCGGCCCGAGAGATAGGAGAGCCGACCTGCCGCCACCCCCAGTTTCATCGCCTCTGCCATCTGCACCGATTTTTTTGGCCCGAGCCACGGCACTGTTCAGGAGTACCGCATCCGCCCCTAATTCCATGGCCAGGGCCGCATCGGCAGCCGTTCCCAGCCCCGCATCAATGATCACCGGGATCTGACACTGCTCCCGAATAATCTGCAGATTGTAGGGATTGCGGATCCCCATGCCAGAACCAATGGGAGCGGCCAGAGGCATGACCGCCGCGCACCCCATATCCTCCAACTTTTTGCAGGTGATCGGATCGTCATTGCAATAGGGCAGGACCACAAATCCCCGTCTGATCAGCTCTGCAGCGGCAGGGAGCAAATGCTCGACATCGGGAAACAGCGTTTTCTCATCTCCAACCACCTCCAGCTTGATCCAGTTGGTTTCCAGCGCTTCTCGAGCCAGTTCTGCGGTTAAGATGGCGTCTTTGACGGTGTAGCACCCGGCGGTGTTGGGGAGAAGATGATACTGGCCCTTCAGAAGCTGGAGCAGGCTGGCTTTGTGTCCTGAAGTATCGACTCGCCGGAGGGCAACCGTCACCATTTCGGTGCCACTGGCCACAAGAGCTTGAGCCAGGATGGACTGATTGGGATAGGAAGAGGTGCCCATGATCAGTCGGGATTGAAAGGAACGATCGTGGAGGATCAGAGGATCCAGCATCAATTAACCTCCAGCAACAGCGTGCACAATTTCCACCAGATCGTTGGTGTGCAAGGGTAAGTGTCCCACTGCCGTCGAGGCACCACTTCCCCATTCACCGCAATGGCGATCCCCGCCTGCGTGGGTTCAATGTGACAGTCCTGAAGCAGGATGATCAGGTTCTGGGGCATGGGTCTGGGCTGACCGTTCACTTGCAGCTGGGGAGAATGGGTTATTGACATTGACATTCCTAAAGTGTGAGAGCAGGATCGGGAAAACCTGAGGTGTGAAATCGATCCAGCGTGAAGGATTGACACCCTGGGGGCAGACCTCCGCTTCCACGACCTGGGGTGATGGCCTGAGCTAGCAAAGGGGCAAGCAGGATCCCGTTCCGGTGGTGTCCGGTGGCCAGATAGAGGCCCTTGAGAGGTGTGGGGCCCAGGATCGGAGCATCATCAGGACTGCGGGGGCGGAATCCCACCTGAGTTTCCCGAATCGGCATATCGTAGAGCCCTGGTAGGATTTCCCAGGCTTTTTGCAACAGATCCAGCACCCCCCCAACCGTGAGGTCAGGATCGTATCCCTTCTCTTCAACCGTGGCCCCAATTAACAGGCGGCCATCACCTCGCGGGATCAGGTAAACATCCTCGCCCCAGATCACATGCGCTGTCAAAATCTGATGGGGGGGCATCTGGACTGTGAGGATCTGTCCTTTGCAGGGGCGGATGGGCAGGTCTACATAGGGATTGAGGTTGTGGATCAGATGAGGCCAGGCAGCGGTTGCGAGGATGACAAACTCTGCAGACCACTCCTGGTCTTGATTGCGTAAGCCATAAATCTGATCATCTTTGATCAGCAGGGCTTCCACCAGGCACTGTTCTCGCAGGATGCCTCCGGCCTGGAGAAAGGCGGTCTTCAGGGCCTGCAGGAGCAAGCGATTATCCACCTGGTGATCTTCGGGGCTATACAGGGCTCCCACGATCTGTCTGGACAGATAGGGTTCTCGCTGGCGAACCTCATATCCAGATAGCCAGGTGAGATTCAGACCCAGACTTTGCTGATACTGATGATGAGCCTTGAGTCGTTCCTGCTCATCCCGATTCACGGCCACCAGTAGCGTGCCTTCGCGGCGATAGCCAATGGCAGAGCTGCTGGCCAACTCCAGATCCTGGGCAAACGTGGGCCACATCCGTTGACTTTGCAACAGCAACTGGTGCAGGGCTTCTTCTCCGGGTTCCGCCTCTGCTTGCGCCGCCAGCATCCCACCAGCAACCCCACTGGCTCCGCACCCGATATGCTTCCGTTCAAACACGGTCGTGGAATATCCACGGCGAGCTAATTGCCAGCCAATGGCCAGGCCGACAACACCCCCTCCCACGATGGCAATCCGCATGGGTAACATTCTTGAAGCTTCCCTACGATGGTGCTAACCAGTATCAGGTTCAAAGGGTGTGATCTCAGCCCCTATGGGGCACCCCTAGCTGGGTATCTATAGTACCACGGAGAGTTTTCTACTTATCTCTGGATCAGGACACCGTTCGTAAAGCGGCCTCGGCTCTCTCCACCAACTGCACATGGGTGCTGCGCACGGGTTCATCTGCATTGGGACGACGCTGCACATAAGATCCATCCGGACGCAGGTCCCAAGCCTGACGATTATCCGCCAGCAGGATGGCCAGAATCTCCTGGATCTCCTTCATCAGGGTGTGATCACGAACCGGAGTCATCACTTCCACCCGCCGATCTAGATTGCGGGTCATCCAATCCGCACTGCCCAGATAGATCTCTTCCTGACCGCCATTGTGAAAGTAGAACACCCGCGAATGCTCCAGTAGCCGCCCCACGACACTGATCACACGAATGGATTCACTTAAGCCAGGCAACCCAGGCCGCAAACAGCACATCCCCCGCACGATCAGATCAATATCGACCCCAGCCCGACCCGCCTCATAGAGGACTGCAATCATTTTGGGATCCACAAGGGAATTGACTTTGGCCACAATCCGGCCATTCCCATGCTGTTGATGGTGCTGGATCTCGCGCCGGATCATACTTTCCATCTTGGAGCGGAGCGTCACGGGAGCAACCAAAAGATGCCGAAATTCCCGTTGTCGGGAATAGCCTGTTAAGAGATTAAAGAGATTTGTGACATCGGTTCCCAACTCCTCGTTAGTGGTGAGCAGTCCCAGATCGGTGTAGAGACGAGCCGTCTTGGGATTGTAATTGCCGGTGCCAATGTGCAGATAGCGGCGCAAATGGTTACCCTCTTTACGCACTACCATGGCCAGCTTGCAGTGGATTTTCAACCCGGGGAGGCCATAGGCCACGTGAACCCCTGCCCGTTCCAACTTTTTGGCCCAGAGAATATTGTTTTCCTCATCAAAGCGGGCCTTTAATTCCACCAGCACGGCCACCTGTTTGCCATTTTCGGCTGCATTGATCAGGGCAGAAACCACGGGAGAGTCACCAGAAGTACGGTAGAGAGTTTGCTTGATGGTCAATACCTGTGGATCAGCGGCGGCGGCTTCTAAAAAGCGCAGGACACTGGTAGAGAAAGACTCATAGGGATGGTGGAGAAGAATGTCTCCTTCTTGAATAATGGAAAAAATGTCCTGCTCTTCCTCATTGCTATAACTGGGACGCAGACGGGGATGACTGCAAAAGGTCCAGGGAGCATCCTTTAACTGCGGCAGGGGTAGATCGGTTAACTCCATCAGATCTCGCAGGTTAAGAAGACCGGGGATGGTGTAGACATGTTGACTGCTTAGGCGCAACTCGGCCTGGAGTCTTTGACGAATATCGCTGGGGGCATGACTGCTAATTTCCATGCGCACCACCGAGCCAAACCGCCGTTTCCGCAGTTCTTCCTGCATGGCAGAGAGCAGATCATCTGCCTCCTCCTCCTGCAGTTCAATATCAGCATCGCGGGTAATGCGGAAGGGGTAATATTCCAGGATTTTCATCCCCACAAACAGAGATTCCAGGTTGTGGGCAATGATCTGCTCCAGAGGAACAAAATTCAGAGGCTCTCCTAACCGCACAAAGCGGGGCAGCACCCCAGCCGGAACCTTCACACGAGCAAAGTGCTCTACCAGCGTTTCCGAATCCTGGACCACCACCGCCAGATTGAGGCTGAGGTTAGAAATGTGGGGGAAGGGATGAGCAGGATCCACCGCCAGAGGGGTGAGGACAGGGAATACCTGGGTATCAAAATAGTCCTTCAACAGATGCCGTTGCTCGCTATCGAGATCTGGATAATCCAGGATCCGCACCCCATGCTGGGCCAGGGCAGGGCGAACCAGCTGTTCGTAGCAGGCATGATGCTGCTGCATGAGGGGGTGCAGATGGTCATAAATCAACTGCAGTTGCTGTGCAGGCGTCAGCCCATCCGGAGTTAAACCCTTGACCCCGGTTTCATTTTGGCGATTGATCACCGCCACCCGCACCATGAAAAATTCGTCCAGGTTGCTGGCAAAGATGGATAAAAATTTCAACCGTTCCAGCAGAGGGGTGCGGTCATCCAGGGCTTCATGAAAAACCCGTGCATTGAACTGCAGCAGACTCAGTTCACGATTGAAATAATGTTCTGGCGAGGCATACCCTTCCTGGACATTGGGGCTGGAATGATCTGGGGGTTGAGATGAAAGGAGAGGCTGAAGCTCGCCTTGAAGTAAGGGGATGGCTTCCAGGGTTTGGGAATCTCCCCCAATATAGGTTGGCAAGACATCTGGTGCAGAAGACACAGGGGAGTTAGCCATGGGATAACCGCAGTGAAGTGCAGAATAGCCGCAACGCTCAGCCAGCCCGATCCTACCCCAGGAGCTGCGAATTGGTGTATCTCTTCCCGCTCCTCTGACCTGATCACAGGATTATGGCCCGAGGTTCGCTGCTTCAGCGTTCCTGACGGCTGCGGGGAATCTCCTCAATCTCATCCAGCGGGATCGGGGGCAGCTCCGGTTGACCTCCAGCGCCAGTCAGCTGTGACAGACGCCGCGAAACCTCATCATCCATCAGCATCTGGTTCAGTTCGGTTTCCATCTGGGCATTGGGATCTTCCGAAAGTTCGGTGAGCGCCTGCACCTTCAACTGTCGCCGCTCCACGGCATTTTTGGCCGCTTCAAACTGAGATTTGGCAGAGTCGATGTTGTAGCTGTTGTTGACGCGTGTCATTTGTTCCAGGGCCTGATTCACCTCTTGAATATCCTTGAGGTTCAGCAAATCGCTCTTTCGGGCTGCCAGGGCTTCTTTTTCCCGCCCTAGCTTTTGCTTGGCCGCCTGCACGTAGCGCTCGGCGGTTTCCACGTTTTCTTTGAGAGGGGCTAAGATGCGCTCCACCTCGATGGCTCTGGACATGGCCAGCCGAGCAGCCGCTTGATCCCCCTGTTGAGCCGCCAGCTTGGCTTTGTTTTCCCAGGACTGATACTCCCGCACCTTGATGAGGTACTTTTGCTCGGCTCGCTGATAGGCCGCCACCTGGGTGGCTACCGCCTCCGTTAGTTTCTGCACCGATTCCTGCATGGCTCGCAGTGATTCTTCCGCCACCTGCACCGCACTTGCTCCGCCCTGCTCCACCGGGATCCCCCAGAGCCAGTTCCAGGTGCCGACGATGACACTGCCTGCCTTTTGTCCGAAGATTCCGTAGATGACCTTGCGTGCACCCATAGCCTTCTCCCCTGGCAATCTCTGGTCTGTACTGATACCCAACCCAATTATAGTGATCGGCTTTCGATCTCATCCGCTATGCTACCGCTCCCTGGCGGGCTGGCAAGCTCTGTTGCCGAATTCCTAGAGTTCCAAATCTTAGTGTTAAAATGTGTGACGGACATCTGGTTAAACTTAGTAATCCTCACTGTGATCTTAACTTCCCCTCTTTTTTCCCTCAGGCATCCCCTTGCCCAGAAGTTTTTGCCCTTGCTATTGAAATGCAACCATCTGCTGAATTCCCCTCAGGAGAGTTAGTCTGATGAATTCAGCAGCAATCAAGCCCCGCAGGGCACTGATTACCGGGGCTAGTCGTGGCATTGGTCGAGCGGTGGCGGAGCGGCTGGCGGCAGCTGGAGTAGAAGTTGGCCTGGTGGCTCGCTCTTCGGATCAGCTCCAACAGGTTTCGGTTGCCATTCAAGCCAGGGGTGGACATGCGCATACTCAGGTTCTAGATTTGCTTGAACTGCAGCAAATTCCACAGCAGTTGCAGGAGCTGGTGGAGCGAATGGGAGGCTGTGATCTGCTGATCAACAATGCGGGCATGGGATACACTGCTCCGGTTGCTGACACGCCCCTGGCGGATTGGCAAAAGGTAATGGATTTAAACTTAACAGCAGCTTTTCTCTGTATTCAGGGGGTTCTCCCGCACATGCGTCAGCAACAGCGGGGCACGATTATCAATGTCGTTTCGGTTGCAGGCAAACAGGCCTTCCCCTCCTGGGGAGCTTACAGCGCCAGCAAGTTTGGGTTGATGGGCTTGAGTCAGGCCTTGGCTCAGGAAGAACGCAGTCATGGCATTCGTGTCACGGCCTTCTGTCCGGGGGCAGTCGACACCGATCTCTGGGATTCTGAAACCGTGAAGATGCAGCTGGATCGCTCCCAGATGCTGCGAGTAGAGGATGTGGCTGATTATCTGGTGCAGGTGGTGCTATCTCCCCCCACAGTGGTGGTGGAGGAAATTATGTTAATGCCCGCTGGGGGAGTGTTGTAAAGCCAGGCTGTTTGGGTTTGTGACTTCGGATTTCGTTTTTAATTGGGAGGACTGTCTTTATCATGACAATTGCACAAAGTGGCTCTAATTCTTCTCAAAGTGAGCAACAATCATTGGGAAATCGGTTAGAGCGCAATGGCAAATTACCGCTCCACTCTGTGCGGGAGGGGCAGGCGCAAAAGCATGGAGACCGCCATTCGGACATTTCTCAAGCCGAGATGGTCGCAGCAGTGGAAACCCTGATCAAGGGACTGGGAGAAGATCTTTCCCGTGAAGGTTTGGTTAAGACTCCCCAGCGGGTTGTGGAGGCCATGCGGTTTCTGACCAGTGGCTATGATCAGTCTCTGGAGGAGCTGGTCAATGGAGCCATTTTTGATGTTGGTCATGACGAGATGGTCCTGATCCGCGATATCAGCCTCTTCAGTTTGTGTGAGCACCATATGCTGCCCTTTATTGGCCGTGCTCATGTGGGCTACATCCCCACCCAGAAAGTGGTGGGCTTGA
>JAAUUJ010000154.1 GCA_012030715.1 Synechococcaceae cyanobacterium SM2_3_1
CAGCAAATCTCCATTTTCACCAACTTAATCCTCGGATCAAGAAGTCAGAGGGTGTAGTTATTCCTTGCCAGGAAACCATCTGGAATCTAGAAGAGAATGATCGATATGCCCTGATCAATGCTTTCGGCTTAAGTGGCACCAACGCATGTTTAGTTATCGGAGGACCTGATCAGTACAATTCCAATAGAGCTCCAGAGGATATACTCTCGCCAGAATATGAGGTGTCGAAACTAGTTATCTCAGCCAGAACAGAGAAAGATCTAAGATCTCTAGCCCATAAATACATTCAGTTTCTACAAAACACCCAAGATGACTTGAAGGACATCTGCTACACAGCCCTTGTGGGCAGAACCCAATTTCCTTATAGTTTCAGTTTTACAGGTGACAGTAAAGAGCAGTTATACCAACAGATCCAGAACTATTTAGAAAAAGAAGAGAAGAATCCATCCACACAAGTAGAAGTTAAACCCAGATCAAAGCATCTTCAATGGATCAACCTGAGAAAAGTAGAACTACCAACTTATCCATTTGATCGGCAAAGATACTGGTCAGATCATGTAGTAATCTATGATGCTCAAGGTATTACAAGCTCTGTTAATTCAGAAAATCCTCTTCTTAATATAAAGAATTTACACAAGCCTGAAAATCAAGAAACGTATAACATCGTTCTCGACAGACGTGATCTCAAATATCTAGACGATCACCAGGTTAAAGACAGGATCATCTTTCCAGCAGCTGGATATATTGAGATTCTACTCGCAGTATTAGCAAAGAAACAAAACATAGCAATAGAATACCCGATCAAAATCAGCGATCTTTATCTTCCTGCTCAACTATTGGTCAAAGATCAACAAAATATTCAGATCATCCTCTCTGATCAAGCAAGCTACTATAGAGCAGAAATTGTCAGTGATGATGGTCATAACAAGATCTGCCACGCTTCAGCCCGGCTTAATAAAGCCTATACATCAGTTGATATCCCAGAATCTATATCAATTCAAAAGTATCTTCAGGAATATCAGCAAAATATCTCGCCAGAAAACTATTACGACCAATTGAGTCAGAACTTCCTTCACTATGGATCTCTATTCCAAGGATTACGTGAAATATGGACGAATCATGACAAGGTATTTACTCAGATTCAATTGCCTGAACCTTTGTGCTCTGATCTTGAGAAATATCTCTTTCATCCAGTTTTATTGGACTGTTGTTTACAGGCATCCAGGCTGATCAACCAGGATCTTACTATATCTTCCCCAGTGCTTCCGGTCTATTTTCAGGAGATCATTCTATATCAGTCGCCAGGAGATCAGATCTGGTGCTCAGCTCAAACCTCACCTCATATCCAGAGTAACCCGAGACAGCCTAATGAGTACGCGATTGATCTGGATATATTCAATCCTGAGGGTGATCCTGTTGCTCGAATCAGAGGATTAAGAAGACAAGCATATATTCAATCTCGAAATGATCAGAATCCTAAGACACACCATTATTATCAGATTCAATGGAGAAGCCAGGAATTCAATAAACAAATCGAAAGCCAGTATATACACACAAAGTTAACTGGATTCACGATTCTCTTTTTGCCTTCAGATCAGTGTTTACTCCTGAAAGCATTGAGAGGGATCCTTGAGTCAGCATGTTCCCATATAATATGTGTAATAACCGGATCAACATTCGAGAGGCTGTCGAGTTACATTTACCAGATCAACCCTCTAGAGTTGACTGATTATGAATATCTATTTTCAGAGATCCGCAAAGACTATCCAAAGATTACTCGGATCATTTATTCCTCAGATACAGATTATGGAGAAACAGAAATTTCAGAGAAATCATTAAAGGAATCAACCGAATATGCCTGTTTAAGTCTGCTAACTCTGATTAAAGCTTTGGCAAGCAATCAAGTTCATGCTTTAGATCTTTGCTTGGTTACCTGGGGTAGTCAGAGTATTGAGGATCATAGGCGCCCACTCCACATAAACTCATCACCCCTATGGGCACTGGGTAGAGTCATTCGCTCTGAGCATCCAGAGTTTAATTGTCGTCAGATCGATCTTGATCCCTGGGATATCAGATCTGCTAGAAATATTCTAAAAGAACTGCTCAGCAATGACAGAGAAGAAGAGATTGTATGGCGGAATCAAACCCGATGGCTACCTCGTCTAATTCCAGTCAATTTGGAATCCACTCTTGATCAAGTAGAAAAGCTGCATATAACCAATCCAAACCAACCATTCAGCCTGGAAATTAGTGAGCGAGGATTGCTTGGTAGCCTTCACTATCGTCCGCAGCAGCGCATGACACCAGGATCAGGACAAGTAGAAGTGAAGGTGATCGCTGCTGGATTAAATTTTAGAGATGTATTAAATGCTTTGGGAACCTACAGTGGAGAACTAGGACCTATCGGTGGTGAGTTTGCAGGATATGTGATCAATGTTGGGTCAGATGTCTCCACTAAATGGATGGGAAAAAGAGTCATGGGATTGGCAACCGGATCCTTCGCCTCTCATGTCATTACGAAGCAGGAATTGATCATTGAGATCCCATCTCATTTGACATTTACAGAAGCTGCAACCCTACCGATCAATTTTCTCACTGCCTATCATGCACTTATCGAAGTCTCAACTCTGCAGGCAGGACATCGGATCTTAATTCATTCAGCCACAGGAGGTGTTGGATTAGCTGCAGTGCAGATAGCCCACACTATGGGTGCTGAGATCTTTGCAACCGCTGGTTCAGATGAAAAAAGAGCTTATTTGCGATCCCTAGGCATCCGGCATGTCATGAACTCCCGAACTTTAGACTTTGTCAATGAAACTCTGGAGATTACTAAAGGGGAAGGTATAGATGTGGTGCTTAATTCCTTGATTGGTGAATCCTTGATTGGCGGCCTGAAATTACTCAAGTCAGAAGGAATTCTTTTTGAAATTGGGAACAAAGATATTCTGCCTCAGAAGTTTCTAGATAAAGTTTTCCCAGGAATCAGATATTACCCATTTCACTTAGGGAAGTATCGAGATTCGCAGCCTCAAGAGATCCAGAAAATGCTCCAGATTCTTGTGGATCAACTTAATAAACAAGCATTCAGAATTCTTCCCTATCAAACCTTTTCTGGGAGAGATGCTATTGCAATGTTTCGCAAAATGCAAAGGGCGGAGCATATTGGCAAGCTTGTCCTGAAAATTGAGAACAACTCCGAGTCCACGCTGATCAATCCAGACAGTACATATCTGGTGACAGGAGGGATGGGAGGCATAGGGATCAAATTAATCCAGTGGCTGGTAAAACAAGGAGCAAGGTTTATCGTAGTTCTGACTAGAAGTATATCTATCCAGGAAAACAATCTTCACTTGAAGCCATAAACCAGCTCAGAGAAACTGGCATTCAGATTGAGATCAAAACCACCGATGTTTCTGTTTATGAGGATCTGCAAGAAGCTTTGCGGTGGATCGAGGATGATTTCCCCTCACTTCGAGGTATTTTTCATGCCGCAGGCGAGCTTCAGGATGCTTTACTGCTAAATCTAACCTCAGAGCAATTAACACGTGGTCTGGCAGCGAAAGTATGGGGCACATTGAATTTACACCAGCTAACCAGAGACAGTTTACTTGATCACTTTGTCCTGTTTTCCTCGGTTACAGCAATCACAGGATCACCTGGACGGGGTGTGTATGCCGCAGCCAATCTATTTCTCGATTCATTTGCCCAGTACAGAGCACAGATAGGTTTACCCTGCTTATCGATCAACTGGGGAGCCTGGGATGGGATCGGAATGGCTCGAAAAATGAGTGATCATCCTGTACCGCTAAGAATTCAAGATTCAATTGATCCAGATCAGGCTATCGAAGCTCTGGAGAAACTGCTCTGCCACCCCATTACGCAAATAGGTGTGTTTAACATTAATCGCTCCTTGCTCTCACAGGCTTATCAGGGCAGAAAAACTCCAGGGCTCTTTGAACTGCTTCAGAATCAATCTTCGGATCAGAATGATCCTTTATCTATCCCCAAAATCAATTTAGACTTAGTAAGCTTTTCAGACGATAGCAATTCATTGAGGCTAGAAATACAAAAAGGCCTGAAAAGACTCCTCGGCTTACAAGATTTAAATCAGATCGACATCAATTTAACCTTAGATCATTATGGTCTTGACTCCTTGATGAAAGTTGAGTTGAGAAACTGGATCTCACAAGCATTTAAGGTCACCCTGCCAGCCCACTTTCTGATCAACCCATTTACATTTTCTGACTTGTATAAGTTTCTCTCAGATAATCAACAAAGATCAGTATCTGATTCTAGATCAGATTTTGCTAGTCCTCCCAATCGCGCTCTTTCTACAACACCGATTAAAACAGATCAGTCTGCTTTCGAGCATCTTTACTCTCGCCTCCATAAACTGAAGAGACTTAACCTCGATCGTCATCCTATTCATCACCAGGGTCATCGTGGATCACTTCTAAAACTAAACGAGCGCTGGCTGATCAACTTTTCCAGTAATGACTATCTGGGTCTTTCTCAAGAACCGGAGATCAAAGCAGCGGCAATGGAAACTATAAATCAGTGGGGTACAGGAAGCGGAGCCTCTCGGTTAGTCACAGGAAGTTTTGAGTTGCATCAGCAATTAGAAGAGACCATTGCCCTATGGAAAGGAACTGAAGCAGCCGTCGTATTCAATTCCGGTTATCAGGCCAATCAAGGGATCCTCTCAGGCTTATGCCAGCAGGGAGATCAAATCTTTGTTGATTCATTTGCTCATGCGTCTATTCGAGATGGCATTACACTCTCAAGAGCTAAGTCATTTGAGTTTCATCATAATGATCTCAATCACCTGGAAGCACTTCTGCACTCCCACGCTGACTCTGGACTGAAAATCATCATTACAGAGAGTGTTTTTTCGATGGATGGGGATCTGGCTCCATTGCAAGAACTCTTTCATCTGGCGGAAACATTTGACTGTCTATTGCTTGTTGATGAGGCTCATGCTGTAGGAGTCTTTGGGCCGCAAGGATCAGGCCGTTGTGCGGAGATCAAGCGCAATTCCCCTCGCCTGATTCAGATCGGCACCTGTGGAAAAGCATTAGGAAGCTTTGGAGCCTATATTGCCTGTTCCGACGTCATTGCTCAGCTCCTCCATTCCTGCGCCAGAAGCTTGATCTATACAACTGCTCTCCCACCTGCAGTTCTGTCTGCCACTCAAGCAGCGATTAACTTTATCCAAAAACATCCTGAACGACCATCTCACCTTCGCAAAAATCAGTCCTACCTGCAAAATCTTTCCCATCAACCTGTGATCAGCCAGATCTTTCCGGTCATTCTGGGCGAAGAACATCGGGTTTTGACAGCCTCGCGGGATCTCATGAATCAGGGGCTTTGGGTCCAGGCGATCCGGCCTCCAACGGTGCCCGTGGGCAGTGCTCGACTTCGCATTTCTCTCTCCGCTCTCCATACCGAGGATCAGATCTCGACCTTGTGGGAAAGTCTCCAACCCTGGATCTCCTCCTTCCCTTACCCCTAACAGGACATCTCTGCAAATGCAGGTCGAGGTGAGAGCCCCATATCCTCAAGGAACTGACGATCCTGATGCTGATCCGGATTGTCTGTGGTAAGTAATTTATCCCCGTAAAAAATCGAGTTAGCTCCCACGGTGAAGCAAAGTAACTGGGCCTCTCGAGTTAATGACCTCCTGCCAGCACTCAGTCTTACTTTTGAACGTGGCATCAGGATCCTGGCAGCAGCACATATACGCACCAGCTCGATCGCATCCACCTGCGGCTGAGTATCCAGGGGGGTTCCTTCAATCGGGACCAGGGCGTTAATGGGGACACTCTCGGGATGAGGATTCATGCTTGAGAGAATCTGCAACAGGTGAGCCCGATCTCCTACACTTTCCCCCAAACCAATGATGCCGCCACAACAAATCTGGAGCCCGGCCCCTCTGACATGCTCAAGCGTGCGCAGACGATCTGCATAGGTTCTTGTACTGATGATCTGTGAATAGAACTCCGGACTGGTATCCAGGTTGTGATTGTAGGCGGTCAGCCCTGCCTCCGCCAGTTGTTGAGCCTGCTCTGGAGTTAACATGCCTGCGGTAACACACACTTCCAGATCCAGACCTTTAACCGCTCTGACCATCGCTAGCATGTCCTGAAAAGGCTGGCCCTCCCGAATTTCTCGCCAAGCCCAACCCATACAGAACCGGGTAGCCCCCAAAGACTTGGCTTCTCGAGCTTTGGCCAGAACCTGATCCACCTCCAGGATGGGCTGAGCCTTGACTGCCGTGGGATGATGGGCAGACTGTGAGCAGTACCCGCAATCTTCCCCACAGCCTCCGGTTTTGACACTCAATAGGGTAGCCAGCTGGACCTCATTGGCAGGGTTATAGCGGCGATGGAGTGTTTGGGCCAGGTAGATCAAATCCAGGATCGGTAGATTCAGCAGATCCGTGACTTCCTCAACTGTCCAATCAAAGCGAATATCATTGGGGAGAGCCGTCATGGGTTAAGGATCCTGTCGCTACATCGTGTTCATCAAGCAGCAGCTAGGGTATCACATTCATGCGCCACTAGAGCCTTTCTTCTCAACCTGATGTCACCAATTCTTCATGTCTAGAAGCCTGTTTCTGATCAAGATAAACCTGCAATTGCGCCTGAATCTGATCTCGAACCGTTTCCCGAAAGTCGATGAAGTGTTCTGCTTGTGCACAAACTGACAAATAAAAAGCAGCCACATTGGGGTATCGCCAAAGAATGATGGCCAGATTACTCCAAAAACGCCAACGGGTTTTACGCACAATTCCCTGTCGCCAGGCAATAATCAATAAAGCACGAATCGCAATCCAATTGATCTCGGGTCCGGGACTGCCTGCGGTCTGACTTCGACCCTGAAAAGCTTGCTTTTGGCCTTCTCCCAGCAGAGAGAAATGTCGGAAAGTTCGATTCAGAACCGTGAGGGGATCATAGAGGGCCCAGAAAGCCTCCACATACTCATGGGCGATGTCTTCAACAGGGCGAGTCGGGATAAAATTCATCAGGGTGATCTGGTTTGCATCAGCACTTTCGGCTAATAAACGCCCCTCTTTTTGGAGACGATGCCAGAGAGCTGTGTCTGGTAATGCCTGTAACATACTGAACATCGCGGTAGGAATTGAAGTCTCTTCCACAAAACTGGTCACCCGCTGCCCAGCCCCTTGCTTTTCACCATCAAAGCCAATGATAAATCCTGCCATGATGCGAAGTCCAGCACGGGTAATCGCTTGCACGGATTCCGACAAAGGATCTCTCAGATTTTGAAATTTACGGGTGAGATCCAGGCTCTCATCATCAGGAGTCTCAATCCCTAGAAACACTGAACCAAAGTTACAGTCCACCATCATCTGCATTAGCTCAAGATCTTGAGCCAGATCGACTGAGGCTTCTGTGGTAAATGAAAAGGGGTAGCAACGTTCCTCCATCCAGGGTTTCAAAGCTGCCAACAGCCTTTTCACATTACGCTTGTTGCCAATAAAGTTGTCATCTACCATAAAGATGCTACGCCGCCAGCCAAGATCGTAGAGATATTGCAGTTCCGCTAGCAGTTGTTCCGGCTCTTTCGTGCGTGGTTTCCGACCATAGAGAACAATAATGTCGCAAAACTCACACTGAAAAGGGCAACCGCGTGAGAACTGCACCGACATTTCAGCATAGGATTCTAGCTCTAGCAAATCGTATCGGGGAACGGGAGTGCTGGTAATGGCAGGTTTTTCCCCGTTGGCACGGAAGATCCCCTCGCGATCTCCTCGTTCCACCGCTTCCACGAATAGGGGGAGAGTGATCTCCCCTTCATCCAGGATCAGGAAATCTGCCCCTGCTGTTGCTGCTTCTTGAGGCAGGGAGGTTGGATAGGGACCCCCCACTCCCACCAATTTACCGTGGGCTTTTGCCGCATGGATGCAGGCGATAAAATCAGGTTTTTGCACAATCATGGCCGAAACGATCACCAGATCAGCCCATGCCCATTCTGCTTCGGTAACGCATCTGAGATTGCGGTCGACGAGTTTGTAGTTCCAGGACTGCGGTAGGATCGCAGCGACGGTGACCAACCCCAGGGGGGGAAGCTGTGCCTTAAAATTAACTAACTCCAGTACTTTATCAAAAGACCAAAAGCTTTTGGGGAACGAGGGATATAGTAGGAGGATATTCATTGGTTTTTCTGATATTTGCCATCGTATGCTGATTAACTCAATTCAGCAATACCAGAGATCCGCTGCTTCTAGCGGTATATTCTCTAGGAAAAGTCATTGGGGTAGGCTTTAGCCGCTCCAGAAGCACGAGGAATTATTTTACCAGGTCCTGGAACAACTCCTACCAGAAGATGAGTTAGGATGCAACAATTTCCCTTAAGATTTGATTGATCCCCTGATAGATCCGCACGAGTTCATCCTCCGTCGTGCAGTAGGGAGGCATCACATACAGAACATTCCCAAGAGGTCGTAGCAACAGTCCCTGTTCTAGCGAACGTTTTCTGATCTCTAATCCGACTTGATTCAGATACCCCGATGCTTCTGGGGTTTTCACATCCATGGCTGCGATGGTTCCTGTTACCCGCCAGTGGCTGATCCTCTCATGATCTAAGTAATGTTCATAGCAGCGCTGATGAATCATTTCCATAGACTTAAAACTAGCCTGATTTTCAGTGAGGATCTCCAGAGAAGCTAAACCCGCCGCACACCCAAGAGGATTGGCTGTATAACTATGCCCATGAAATAAAGTCTTCAACAGATCATCGCTATAAAAAGCCTCGTAGATCTGCTCAGTACACACCGTGACCGCTAGAGGTAAGAAACCTCCTGTAATTCCTTTCGACAGGCAAATAATATCAGGTGAAACCTGAGCTCGTAGAGCCGCAAACCAATCACCTGTACGTCCAAATCCTGTCATCACTTCATCGAAAATGAGCAGGGTATCATAGGCTTTCGCCAGCTGAACAATCTTTTGCAGGAACAAGGGTCGACACATCCTCATCCCACCCGCTCCCTGCACCAGAGGTTCAATAATGATCCCAGCACAGCAGTTTGGATCAACGCTTAGGATCTTTTCCAACTGCCACAGAGTCCTTTCTTCCTGTTCCTGGACATCAGGATCTCCCTGGTAAGTGTCTGGAAAGGGAACATATTTCACCTCAAAGAGAAGATCTGCATAAACCTGCGAAAAAATTGAGCGAGATCCGACGGACATTGCCCCAAAGGTATCTCCGTGATAAGCCCCCTCGAATGCAATAAAATTAGTTCTGGGCTGATCTCGATTATGCCAGTACTGGTAGGCCATTTTTAAGGCCACTTCGACCGCAGTTGATCCGTCATCAGAATAAAAAGTACGGGTTAAGTTCTCAGGTAATTTCCCCACTAACTCTTCAGCAAGTCTTTCTGCCGGATCGTGGGTAAACCCAGCAAAAATAATATGCTCTAATTGTTGAGATTGCTTATAAATCGCCTCAGAAATCTTGGGATGACAATGCCCGTGCAGATTGACCCACCAGCTAGAGATACAGTCCATGATCCGACGTCCATCCTCCAACTCGATCCAGATCCCCCTCTCCTCGCTTAACGTTTCAGGGGTCAGGAGATAATTTGGCCTGTGAAATGGAT
>JAAUUJ010000155.1 GCA_012030715.1 Synechococcaceae cyanobacterium SM2_3_1
GGACGGTTGGAAACCACTGGGGTAAGGGTGACGCCACCGGAGAGGCTTTCTCCAGGAATGGCGAGAATGTCATCTGCAGAGAGATTGGCACTGGGATCGAGGGCATTGACCACGGCGGCCAGATTCGCAGGGGTGCGCAGGTTAGGGGGCAGGAAGGTGGCGGCGTAGACCACCAGAGCATCGGTGAGATCGGGGGGAGGCACACTGCCGCCTGCGGCAAACTCGGTGTTGATGTCGTTGGGAACCGGTTGCAGATCTCCTGCCATGAAATTCCCTGCCGGGAAGAGTTCATTGGCTCGCGTGGCAATATTGGCAGCGGTGCGCAGAGCAGGAGGCAGATCACCAGTGGCCCGCACCAGGATGTAGTCCTCAAAGGTGACGTCGGTGGGATCTCCCTGGTAGATGAAGGACACCGCCTCAGCGCTGACGGACACTAAAATTTCGGCGAAGTTCACCCCCAGAAAAATTTCTGTGATCCCGTCCAGGGCAAGCGTCGCAGTCTCAGGGCTGGCAATGTAAGACGTATACCCAGCAACCACTTCCACCGGGATCTGGACAAAGGTGGCCTCGCCCACGGTAATGCTGGCGGGCAGTGGTTCATCTGAGGCCACCGAGAGGAGGACTTTCCCTGCTGCATCTGCAGAAATGGGTGTGGGCAGGGGATAAGAGCCTTGATTGCCCTGGGTCAACTCAGGAGCATTGGCGGTGGTGCTATCAATGGGGGCTGTCGTGACACTGGAGCTATTGCCACTGTTGCAACTGTGCAGAGAGGTTAATAGCAATGCCGCTGAAACCAGCGAGATCGAGAGAGATAGGGCACGTTTCATGGTTCACAACCTCGTAGATAAACAAGAAAGAGGTGAGGAGACAACTTGATCAGGGATGAGGGGAAACATCTACCCAGACCAGACGGTGATCGGAACTGGGGAAGGGGAAGTTGCCGACCAGGGGGAAGAGGGGATCGCCCTCCTCTGGCCAGAATACCCGCGCCTCCAATAGGTTGAGACTTACCGAAGGCAAAACATAGTCTGCCCGCAGATTTCCAGGGGCAGGATTGTCATTAAAATCAGCAGTATCAAAAGCCGGATCGCTGATGTGGGTAGCATTAGCCCCCCCCTGGCGCGTGGCTGCATCCGGTCCTCCTAGGCTGGAGGGGGTCAGGGATGTATTCGTCAGGGGGCTATCCAGGATCTGGTTAGCGGCTCCCGGGAAGCTATCACCATCGTTGGGATCGGAGTTTTGATCCCCCATGATCACAAAGTTGGCTCCAGGCGTGAGCCCTCCGGTTTGTCCCTGATCATCGTAGATGTAGTCACCAGTGCCTGGGGTAATGTAGTCCAGCCAGAAACGGATCTCATCAAAGTTGCGCTTGCCATTGCGATCCTCGGGACCGTCAAAGACGGGAGGGGTGGGATGGCTGGCCAGCATATGAATGATCTCGCCGTTCACATTGATGGGTACATCCCAATGACTCTTGGAGGAGAGCCGAAAAATATCAATGGCATCCTGTGAATAAAAATCGGTGAGTTTGTTGTCTGTGGGATCGTTGAGCAGCAGGCTATTGGGCATGTCTTTCCAGAGGAAGGTCTGGAAGGTGCGAATCTTGGCGGTGTCATGGGATATTTGGAGTAAATGATCATGCCAAATTGGCCCGGGAAAAAGCCAAATCCAAAGGCATCGCCGGGTCCGGTGCTAGATCCGTCATTGTCTAAGTCCAGACCCGAAGGAATCCCGGTGTTGGAGGGGGCGATGTAGAAGTAAGGGTAGTTCACGGGAGTTGACCCATTCTGGGAGACCGCCAGATAGTTATCTCTAAACAGCTCGGCGGCTGATCCAGCTTCCACAAAGTCAAATTCGTTGATCAACAACAGATCAGGATTGGCCCGCTGAATGATCTCGGCAATGGTTTGGGCCTGAGCGTTATCGGGTGTAGTGAGATCAGTGATCAGCTGGCCCAACGCGTTGCGGTTGAGGGAAGCATTGAACTGGGCAAAGCGGACACTACCAAGGGGTGGAAGTTCACCACAGCCTTCTGAGCGAGCGATCTGACTGGCCCCACTGCTGGGATCCTGACCAGGGAAGTGCACCACCACACAATCTGATGTCTCCACCCCATCGATCTGCAGCTGGGCAAAGTCGAGAGACAAGAGACTGGAGCTGGGTTCGGCTGCGAAGGTGGTGAAGCCTGGGAACGGATCCACAGGTAGCTGTATAAACGCTGCATTCGCCACCGTGAACTGAGGGGTGGCCAGCGTCTGATCCTGCACCGAGATCTGAAAGGATCCGGCGGGACGACCACTGACGGCAGGTTCAATCGGGATCCCCCCGGGTAAACCGCTGCCCGGAATCGCCACAATGTCGACCCCAGAGAGATTGGCACTGGGATCGAGGGCATTGACCACGGCGGCCAGGTTGGTGGCAGTGCGCAAGTTGGGAGGCAGGAAGGTGGCGGCATAGACCACCAGGGCATCCGTGAGATCGGGAGGCGGCACACTGCCCCCAGCGGCAAATTCAGTGTTCAACTCATCGGTACCGGAGATAGGGCCGCCGCCGAAAAAGCGCCCGAAGGGAAGAGTTCATTGGCCCGTGTGGCAATATTTTCAGCCGTGCGCAACAGGGGCGGCAGATCTCCAATCGCTCGCACCAGGATGTAGTCCTCAAACGTGACCTCGGTGGCATCCCCCTGATAGATCAGGCTTGACCCTTCTATTTCGCCCTCCTGCTGTAAGTACACCACTTCAATCGTGGCGCTGGTCACACCCGGGATCACCAGTTCCTGAATGGATCGCAGGGGTAAGGGAGCCGAGGCGGGATCCGCAGCATAGGAGCGGTAGCCAGACTTTACCGGAATCGGGAGCGCCACAAACCGAGCATCCTGGATCAGGATCTCCTCAGGCAACAGATCGGAGGAGGCAATGTCTATTCTCACCAACCCTGCTGCCACCGTACTCATGACAGGTGAGAGGGCAAAGACTCCCTTGTCATCGGCCTGTAACAAAGGGCTGGCACTAGTGCTGGTGAAGTCTGTCAGACTGCCAGGACTGCCGCTACATGCGGGTAGCAGGCTCAGGGTAAGGGTGAGGGCGAGAGCCGAGTACCGTAGCCGTGGTGATGTCATTGCATGCTCCCCTTGTGGATAAAGAACCAGGTACAGTTCCGCTGGTTGCAATGGGGAAACCCCCCTGAGCTGATCCGGTCCGCTAGACCAGGGTTCAGGGGGCTTCCTCTTTAAGAATCAGGGCAGGATGGTGTCGCTGCGCTCATTCAGGTTCTGGATCCGCAGATCCTGAGCGACAGGAGTGTCTTCCTGATTGAAAGGAGCACCCAACCCAGCTAGGAAGTTGGCCAGAGCTTCTTGCTCCCGTCCATCCGCAGTAAAGCTGGTATCGCTACCTGTAAACAGATCCTGACGGTTGTCACCAAAAGCAGGGAAGGGATAGCGATCACCCCCCAGACCTGGGGTGGTGCTTCCTGCATTGGCCAGGAAGTTGAGGGTGACCAGACGGATGTCTGCACCTGCCTGAACCATACCGTTCTGCACGATCACAGTGCCATTATCTAGAACAACGTTTTGAACACGTGTGCCAGCGGTCGTAATGTTGCCATCGTTATCAAACACAATCGCCGTGCCATCCGGATCAAAGCTGAAGCTGAGTCCACCCACCTGAATGGTCTGGCCACCACCGATATTGGCAACACCATGCTCCAGGATGTTTTTCAGTTCGGTCCGATCCACTGTTAGCAGGGTGAGGCCGTTGTTGAAACGGAGAGAGTTCTGGATATCCAGTTGGGATACTTCCCCCGATTGTTTACCTGTGAGGGGATTGGCCGCGGGAGGAATAAACTGCGGTGTATCTCCAGGCAACACAGCTCCGATGGACGCGCGAATGCCACCGCCGTTCTTGATTGAGACCAGCTCCAGACCCGTGCTATCCACAGCTTCAGCCGCCGCGAGGTTGGCATCAGCGGTGAGGTTCCCAAAGTTGGTTTCCTCAGTCCGCACAAATTGCCGTTCGCCATTCAGGAAAAAGTTGGTGGATCCAAAGAAAGGAGGACCATCCAGAGTCTGTAATACCCCTGCCACCTCATTAACAACATCGACCACAACCTGAGTGGGAGCTGCGTTGCCTGTCTCGGTTACCCCTTGATCATCGGTGGGATAGGGTCCACTCAGATCATCAATACCTGACAGTAGACCCAATTCATCAAAATCCACAATCAGACGACCCACGTAGCGGTACTCGCGGTCAGTGTTGATCAGGGCCACAGGCTCATCGGTGGCAGAGTTAAATAGTAGCGGGTAAACGCCAGAGGGAACCTTACCAAACTCGGTGCGGATGCGATCATCGGGGTTAGCCAGCAGTGTATCGGATCCACCGGCAATGATGATGTCCACATCGCGGAGCAGCCCCGCCAGGGTGACCTCATTCTGAATTTGCTGCAGGTGGGCCAGGAGGATGATCTTGTTGATCCCGGTTCCAGTGAGCGCATCAATCTCAGGTTGCAGAATTGCTGCCAGGGCCCCAAAGTCAGTGGGGTTCGAGGGAGCTACACCCACATTTCCTGGTGAAGAGATGCTGGGGAGCAACGGCGTGGTTGCCCCTACGATCCCGATCCGTTCGCCATTGACGGTGATCACCGTGCTGGGGGTGAGGCTGTTGGGGATGGTGCTAGCTTCTTGTCCGGGAGACTGGATCAGGCTGCTCAGGTCACTATTCGGTACAAAGTTGAGGTTGGCACTCAGGTAGGGGAATGTGGTCCCTGGATAAGGTCCAGGGGTGGTGTCACTTCCCTGAGCTCGCAACAGACCTCCCAGGACATTGGTGCCGAGATCAAATTCGTGGTTCCCGAGAACTGCTGCCTGCCAGCCCAGGGCACTGTTGATCCGGACATCGGCTTCCCCACCACTGGGTCGGGAGTTGTCGTTTACTCCAGCACTGAAGAAGGCACCCGGGATCCAGAGATCTCCAGTGGTGAGCTTCACGGTGTTGGGGAATTCAGGGGCTAGGGCATTCAAGACAGAAGAGAAGCGCGGAATGTCACTGACAGCTGCGGTCCCTGCTTCCTGATCTGCGGCGTGCAGGATCTGGAGGGTAAAGTCGCTGGGCAGGGTAGAGAGCAGGGCATCCGAGTCGCTTTGCAGCGGCAGCCCATTATCGGGAAGCTCACAGGCCGCGGTACGGGAGAGCTGGTTGACCAGATTGAGAGGATCTTGACCGGGCAGGTGCACGATCACGCAGGTGCTCTCATCCACCCCGTCGATCTCCAGCTGGGCAAACTCAATGTTCAGGGTGCTGGAGCTGGGCTCGGCGACATAGGTGGTAAATCCGGGGAAGATCGTGACCGGTAGACGGGTGAAGGCAGCATTGCCAATGGTAAAGCCAGGAGTATTAAAGGGGTTCTCCTGCACTGACACCTGGAAGGTTCCTGCTGTCCGTTCGGTCACCGGCTGGATCAGGGCCACCCCACCCGGCAATGAGGAGCCAGGGATCGCCAGGATATCAGCTGCATCAAGATTGGCACTGGGATCGAGGGCATTCACTACTGCCGCTAGATTTTCGGGGGTGCGCAGGTTGGGAGGCAGGAAGGTGGCCGCATAGACCACCAGGGCATCGGTGAGATCAGGTGGGGGAACGCTGCCGCCAGCGGCGAAATCGGTGTTCAGCTCGTCGGGGATGGGATTGAGGGCCCCAGCGGTAAAGCTTCCGGCGGGGAACAGTTCATTGGCTCGCGTGGCAATATTGGCAGCGGTGCGCAGAGCCGGGGGCAGATCACCCGTTGCCCGCACCAGGATGTAGTCTTCAAAGGTGACAGCGGTGGGATCGTTCTGGAAGACGAACGAGGTTCCCTCCGCCCCAAGGGAAACACGGATCTCTGCCTGACTCACCCCCAGGAAGATCTCGGTGATGCCCTCCAGGACGACGGTAGTAGATTCGGGACTGGCCACATAGCTGCGGAACCCAGTCACAATTTCCACAGGCAGAGAAATAAAGGTGGCCTCGCCAACGCTGATGGTTTCGGGCAGAGGCTCAGGAGAAGCGATATCCAACCGGATCAGACCAGCAGCATCGGCGCTGATGTTGACCGCAAAGAGCCCGTTTTCCCCTTCTTCCAGGGCAGGGGTGTTGGCTGTGGTCGTGGTCGGGGTATCCACCGGAGCAGTGGTAACCGAAGAACCATTACTACCACCGCAACTGTGCAGTAATACCAATAGAACAGCGGCAGGCAGGGCCGAGCGTTTTAACCAGATTGAGTTCATGACAAAATTCTCCAGGTTTAGTGCGATTGAGTGCCGTCAAACAGAAGCAGAGCCCCAGGTGCTCATTCCCAGGGCTTATGAAATCGGTGATTACAACCCGCTGAAGTCAGTGCTATCCAGGGTGAGACCATTGGGACTGAAGGTCCAGTTGCTCAGCACGGGCAGGTTGCCGGTGTAGATCTGAGCCTGGTAGCCATCCACTGTGGTCTGGTTGGAGCGGGATCCGATGTACTGGCCGTTGTTCTCCAGGCTGACGGCCCCAGCATCGATATTGCCATCCGTGACATTCAGGATGCTGGGCAGATAGGAGAGGGTCTGGTTCGCGGTACCTGTGGTGATCCAGCCACCGTTGCCAAAGTTGAAGCCAAAGAGGAGATTGGTCGGATCTTTGGCGCCCTGGAAGGCAAAGATCTGGTCGCCATCAGGAGAGAGGGCGTTGAGGATCCCTGTGACCTGTCCAGCATCAGTGGCGCGGGTGCTGCCGTTGATCACCACAACTGTGCCAGCAGGCAGATCGGTGGTGGCAGTCCAGGTGAGCAGGGTCTCGTTGGGGGGGAACTGGGTGCCATTGCGGAACTCACCTGTGCTGGTGATGGAGTCATCGGTGAAGCTGATGCTGGTGCCAGCGGTCACATCGGTCCAGAGAACGAAGGCAAACAGGCTCTGCCCTTCACTGCGATACCCCAGGATCTGGACATCACCCACATTCAGATCGGTAGGACCACCACTGACAGGAGGCAGATTGAGGCTGGCCAAGACAGGGTCGTGATCACTGGCCCGTTGGTCATTATTGACAAACTCCACATTGACATGGACATTATCCACCTGAGCACCCGATACCAGGTTGTTGGTAACCAAAATGTGGTCAATCTGCTGGGCATTGCCCTGGAAAATAAAGCTATACCGCTCTGATGGAGGCAGGGTATCTATCAGATTTGTTAGACCAGGGATAGCAAGATTCAAAACTGGTGAAACAAACTCAAACTCATTGAGGTCACCCAACACAACCACATTGGCATCTGGGGCATTGCTCAAGAGATTGGAGACAAAAGTATTGACTGCTGCTGCTTGAGCCTGACGTTGGTCGAGGGATCCATTGATATTGGGATCCTCTTGAAGATCTTCAAAAGGCTGTTCTACCCCCAAAATAGCGGCGCTACCGCTCTTGGAGGAGAAATGATTGCAGACCAGATCAACCGGCTGCGAGTTGAAGCTAAATTGTGCCCGCAGCGGAGGACGGCCTTCAAAGAAAACTGTCGGAGAAGTAGTCGGTGCTCCAGCCTCAGTGATCGATTGAACCGAGTTTCCAACCAGGTCAACACGTTGTGGGTTGTAGAGCAGAGCAGTGCGAATGTTGCCTCCCGGCTGGCCGCCACCCAGATTGTTACTGACTCCGGGGTTGTCGATAAACTCATAATCTGGACCACTTGCGCTGCTGATGGCATCCACTAAGGTCTGGAGTGTGACATTGGCCGCTGTCACTCCATTATTCTGAGCTCCATCATTGTCCTGAACTTCTTGCAGGCAAATGATATCGGGTGAATTAAGATTGTTGGCGATTTGGGAGGCGATAGCTGCAAAACGGCCATCACCCAAGTCATCATCGATGTCATTTTGGCTTACACCCGTTTCGACCACAGGATCCAGGTTGAGCACGTTGTAGGTGGCGATCAAGAGCTGATCGGATCCTCCATTGAGGGTGGTGGTCTCAGGCGTAAGGGAAGAATTGCTCGCTGTAAATTCTTCGGTTGGTAAGATCTCGTAGTTGCCAAAGGCGTAGCTCACAACCCCAGTGACATTAGAAAGGGTTGCGCCTGTATTCACCTCAGGGAAACTAAAACTGGGCAGGATATTGGTCTGTCGCTGAATTTGAACTTTTTCGGGATGAAAGTCCTCTGTTGTAATAGGCAATACACCACGACTATTGAGGGTGGTGGCGGAGGCTCCAGAGTTGACCACCGTAAAGATTTCTCCAAACTCAACGGCTGTGCCTGTGATTGCCAGAGGGCTTTCAGCCGTGACCAGCATCCCTTCTAGGGGCTCAAAGAAATCAATGCCATTTTCAATCCGATCATTGGGTGGGATCCGTCCTCCATTTCCGATGATGATCGGGGTTGGCAGTGTTGCATTTGGCGTAATGACCTGAATATTGCTGAGACTGCCGATCTGGGTCGTCGATAAATTGCGAGTAGTCGGTCCACCGGGGTAAACTCACTCACTGTCCCAGTTACAGTAATCTCGTTGCCTACCTGCACTTGAGCCAGTAGTGCCTGTCCCGCAGGATTGCTGTTGGTGAATGCAAAAATGCCATCAGAGGTGAGATTGTCAGAATCTCCATTTGGATCCTGAAGATAGAAGCCATTGTTGACCTCAGCAGTGACGATGCCGGTGGTGGTCACCGTCTGACCAACCAAAGGTGAAACCAGGTCATTCCCTTGGATCGTAAAGATCCGAGTGATGCTAGGGGTTGGAGAAGGGCTGGGGCTGGGAGAAGGGCTAGGACTCGGTGAGGGCGTTGGTCCAGCTGAGTTGGATACCCCGGGGGTAGGGGGAACCGCCTGGAAGGTGTTGGTGTTGCGGGCTCCACCCGATCCGTTCGGGATCCGCTGGATCGAGTCGTTAGCACTACCGTTGTCTCCGCCAGCTTCATCCACTTGAGGCTGGCCGGGATTTAGGAGAACCAGCAGACCGGCATCATCCGAATCAGCGGTGTCATAGACCACTGCATCCAGCAGGTTGGTGGTTGTGACAGGTGTATTGTTGGGGAAGTCCGAGGCGTTTCCTGTGTAGAGGGCAACGGCATCCTCCCCATTCTGAAGAGTATTGTCAGGGAAGGTGATGCTGCCCACTCCTGGTGCGCCGGAGTTCCCCACAACAAAGAAGCCCTGAGCATTGGTGGTTTGCCCATCCAGATCAAGGGCCAGATAAGACAGATCATTGAAGCCGTTATAGAAGACCAGCACTAATCCATCTAGGGACGCATTTCCTACCCCACCATCAAAGATCTCGACAAACTCAGCAGTATCGGTACCTGGGGTGTCAGCATCAATTTCATTGATCAAGAAAACAGGCGTTTGCGGACCACCGTCACATCCTGGGGTTGTCGCCAACTGGTTATCGGGATCAGAGGGATCCTGGCCAACGGGATGCACGATTACACAGTCATCCACCCCAACCCCAGGAATATTGATGGAGCTGAAGTTGAGGGGCAGAGTCAGGGGACTGGGGCATCTGGTGAATAGGTGGTAAAGCCAGGGAAGAGCTGAACTGGCTGCAAGACAAAGCGGA
>JAAUUJ010000024.1 GCA_012030715.1 Synechococcaceae cyanobacterium SM2_3_1
GCTGATCAGCGCATCCAGACCCTTGAGAAGCGCCCCTCCTCCTCGCCAGCATGATACCGCGATCAATAATATCTGCGGCCACGCATTCCGGTGGTGTTCCGTTCCAGGGTCGCGAGCTTGATGGCCTCAACGATCACAGATAAAGGTTCCGCCATGCTTTCCCGGATCTCGGGACTTTTCACAGTTACGGTGCGGGGAAGTCCAGACAACAAATGCAGGCCTCGGACTTCCATGATCAGCTCTTCCTGAATCGGGTAGGCGGATCCAATCTGGATCTTAATTTCTTCTGCGGTGCGTTCCCCGATCACCAGGTTATGCACCTTTTTCATGTACTGGGCAATGGCTTCGCTGAGCTCATCTCCAGCAACCCGTACAGATTCACTCAACACAATCCCCTGCAAACTGAGGACGGCCACTTCGGTGGTGCCCCCCCCAATGTCAATGATCATGTTGCCAGTGGCCTCCTGAACGGGTAGACCCGCGCCAATTGCTGCCGCCACCGGTTCATCCACCAGGTAGACTTCCCGCGAACCTGCCTGCAGGGCGGCTTCCATCACAGCCCGTCGCTCAACCCCGGTCACGCCACTGGGAATGCCGATCACAATCCGCGGGGCGATCAGATACCGACCCTCATGCACCCGGTGAATAAAGTGCTTCAGCATCATCTCTGCTGTGTCAAAGTCGGCGATGACGCCATCACGGAGAGGACGTACCGCAATAATATTCCCAGGGGTCCGACCCAGCATCTTTTTGGCATCTTCCCCCACCGTCAGGGGCATCTTGGTATTTTGATCAATGGCGACAACTGAGGGTTCCTGTAGCACGATTCCCCGTCCAGCTACATAGACCAGGGTGTTAGCTGTACCCAGATCAATTCCCATGTCGCGCGAGAAACGACTAAACAATCCCACAGTGATTTGACTCCATGAACGAGACTTAATAGCTGCCTGCAACCTGGGGGTTCACCTCCAAGCAAGGGTCTGGGGATCAACGGGGTGCTGCTTGTGGCTGTGGGCAACGGTTGAAGATGCCAGGAGTAGACCTCTGCCCGACTAGGATAGCCGATTTATCGCGGTTGTGCAGGGAATGGGGTTAAGACACGGTCAGTGGGGGAACGGGGAAGAGCTTTGTTTTTCCTTGGCCAGTTCAGATACACCCTGTGGTTTTACAAAAAGAAACTCAGCAATCTGAACTGCATTCAGGGCTGCCCCCTTGCGCAGCTGATCCCCACACAACCACAATTCCAGAGCCTGATCATGGGATATATCCTGGCGAATCCGTCCTACCGCGACGGTATCTTTGCCCTGGGCATCGATTGGCATGGGAAAACGATTACTTTGCCAGTCTTCAATCAGGCGAACCCCCGGTGCTGAGGCCAGGATCTGGCGAGCCTCCTGCACGGGAAAAGGCTGAGAAAATTCAAGGTTGAGAGCCTCGGCATGGGTGCGCAGAACCGGGACACGTACACAGGTGGCGGTCAGACGCAGGTGGGGAGCCTGCATGATTTTGCGGGACTCCAGCACCATCTTCATTTCCTCCTGGCAATAGTCGTTCTCCTGCATCGGGCTGTTGTGGGGAAAGAGATTAAAGGCGATGGGGTAGGGAAAAACCTGGGGTTGAGCTGGGAGACCCGCCAGGACATCTCGGCTTTGCTGCTCCAGTTCCTGCATGGCCCGGGCGCCCGCACCGCTGGCAGACTGGTAGGTGGCAGCCACAATCCTTTGAATGGGATGGATCCGATGAAGGGGATAGATGGCCACACACATGAGAATGGTGGTGCAGTTGGGATTGGCGATCACTCCCTGATGTTTTAGTGCAGCATGGGCATTGACCTCCGGCACCACCAGCGGAACCGCAGGATCGAGGCGAAAAGCACTGGAATTATCGATGACCACCGCCCCAGCCTCTACAGCTACAGGGGCCCATTCTCGCGAAACGGAGGCCCCCGCTGAAGCCAGGACCAGATCAACCCCCTGAAAAGCTGCAGCTGAGACAGGCTCAACGGCTAGTCCCTCTCCCTGAAATTCCAGGGTCATTCCAGCTGAACGAGGGGACGCTAACAGCTTTAGCTCCGCGATGGGAAAGGATCGTTCCGCTAATAACGCCAACAATTCGGCTCCCACCGCTCCTGTAGCCCCGAGGATGGCGACATTCAGTGGTTGAGTCATCGCAACAGCCCAGAATTCTGTAGAGCTAACGCTATCACATCTCCATCTCGTTCGTGACCTCGTTGCTCGTTTCTTCGCCACTGGTGTTGGATTTCCAGGCTACATCGACCACATGATATTTTTGCTCCGCTTGCCCACTGATCGGTAGTAATCGGTGCAGACGTTGTGGGTGAGGCGATCACTCATGCGCCGTGTTACCTGCCGCACCACCTTCGCCCCCACGTTGGACACCAGATTGTAGGGAAAAGCAGTAAGAAAGCGGGGTAATTCCATCCAGATATCCAGCTCCAGATCCCAGTTCACCCGTGTCATTCCCGATTCGGGTAAGTCCTGTAGCTGAAAATAGGACTGGCAGTCAACGGTGTAAGGCAGATCTGCGTCACTGGGCAGCTCAATGGAGCTGAGGCGAAACATGTAGTTCTCTTCGGACCAGATGTGGACGCCAAAGCAGGGTTCAAGCTCAAACCCCAGCCCACCAATGCGGAAAACTGCAGTTTATAGGTGGATTCCGAGAGCGGAAAAACTTTTAAGGGCTTAAAGCAGCGATCAATCCATTCCTGGTGTTCGCGCAGATAGGCTGCCAGTGACTCTCGCTCGGTTTCCATATCCACCTGACCCTGTCGGCCAGCCTGGATCCGCACAGAACGAGGGGACGCATGACTCTCGTCTTCAGGGGAATGCACCTGTTTATTGAGGGGATCGACGGGCTTGGAGCTGGCGATAGACATCTCGAATATCCACGTGATGATGGGCTAGAGCAACAAGACAGTGGTACCAAAGATCGGCAACTTCACTGGCCAGGGATTGGGGATCATCGTCCTTGGCGGCCATGACCACTTCAGCCGTTTCTTCCCCCAGCTTCTTGAGAATTGCGTTATCTCCTTTGGCCAAGAGCTTGCTGGTGTAGGAATCGGGTTGTGGGAAGGCTTGCCGTTGCTGAACGATAGCAAAGACTTGGGATAGCGTATCAGCCCCGTACCCAGCGGTGAGGTGATTTATATCACTTTTAGCAGCAGTCGCCTCAGTCCGGTTGATGGGTGTGAAGAAACAGCTGCGAGCACCCGTGTGACAGGCGACCTCTCCCACCTGTTCCACCAGGATCAGGAGGGTATCCCGATCACAATCCACCTGCATCTGCTTCACCCGTTGGATGTGACCCGAGGTTTCCCCCTTCAACCAGAGACGCTGGCGGGAACGGCTCCAGAAGCAGGTTTGTCCGGTCTCCAACGTTTTTTCTAACGACTCACGGCTGATCCAGGCCATCATCAGCACTGTGCCATCCAGATGATCCTGGACAATCGCGGGGATAAGTCCCTGCTCATTGTAAACCAGGGAATCTAGCAGCGCTGCCAGTGCAGTAGACTGCTCTGAAGTAGGAACTGTAGTTTCTTGTGCTTGAAGATCAGATGCCACCGAAACCTCATTATCCGTTACTGATTGCTGCCGTTAAGCCTGCCCTGAAGAACCCTTCATGCCAATAGGCTTTGCAGCAGGGATCGTCAATTTAACGTATCTGATTCGGTCAGGGAAACCACCCTATGGGTGAGTATGCCCAGGCGAAGGGGAGTTGCCTGCAGAGATTGGGACTAGGGTCAGCAGCGTGGTCACGTTTCAGCTGAGGAGCTTGTGCACAGGTTTACGGGTGAAATCCTGAACTCGTTTGGGGACAGTCCTGCTCACCAGTACCGCGGGAGGAGCCGCTTGGAAGCGATCCAACAAGGCTTGCAGGGTACGGCTATCCACCTGCTCAGCTCCAGTCTCTGTCACTGAAGAGAGCGAGCCCTGTTCACGGCTGTAGGTGGCCACGGTGGCTCCCTGACCAGCAGCAGTTAATTCGCCAGGGCCTGAACCGCTCAATCCCAACGCCACCAACGCCTCAGCAACTTCATTGCCATAAACTCCATCGGCTCCAGAGGGCAACAGATCGGAACGTCCTTGTCCGGCTGCGACACGGGCTAATGCCAGTTGTAGTGCAACAATAGCTACACCTCTCTCCCGCCGTTGCAGGATCTGCTCTCCTGCCAGCACTGCATTGAGCCGTTGTCGAGCTGCCCCCTGCTGTGCCTCGGGAAGGAGCTGGGTCAAGAGATCCAGTTTGCTGAACTCCGCAGTGACGCTCGCGTCTTGCGCTTCTGCCCACAGTTCAGGCAGATCGTAGAGAAGAATCGCATGCGGTACCGGACGACTGGGTTGCTCGGCGGTGGCATGGCCAGTGGCCAGGATCTCATCTTTGTAGATTAAGGAGGTACTGAAGCCCGAGTCCAGAAGGACAGCCTCCTGAATCCCTGTCTTGGGGAGAATCTGGGCCAGGATTGTGGCATCAATGTGGGTCTGAGTCGTGCCCAGAACGGTGCGCCCCTGCTGATCCACACCAAAAAAGGCACGGGGACGGAACTCAGCCGCACTACTGAGTCGGAACGAGTCCATTTGGGCACGGTTCAAGGGTTGGCCATCCTTCACCAGCCAGGTGCCAGCCACAAACAGATCGGTGACATCTGGCATCAGGGACTGCACTCCCTCGAGGCTATTCATGGTGTCAGGTTCAAAAGGAACAAAGCTAACTCGATCCTGTCCCAAAAGCACCAGCGGTCGTCCGCGAATCACCTGGATGTCTTCCTCCCGTCCGGGGATAAACATACCAGTATTGGCGCTCAAGACCGGACCCACCATAATGTTGCTGGCGGAGTTGATCCAGGGGATCGAAAAAAAACTGCCATTGATGCCTGCAGGGGCCTGGTAGCGCCGCATCAAGGTACTGACGTCATAGCGCTGATTGGCGTGAACGGTGGCTGGCCGTCCCCCCCGAATGGTGGTGGCTTTAACACGGTCGATCACCTCCGGGATCACCTCCAGAGGGGACGTGACCTCCAATTCGTAGGTGGGCAACGAGAGGTTGACAAGGGTGCGAGCCCCCACCAGCGCTTCGGTCAGGCGAAACTGATTAAAACGCCGCACCTCCAGCAGATTCGAGGACTGGCCCGTAAAACCGCTGTCCATGGTCACTGCCATCGTGTAGCCAGCATCCTTCACCGCCTGGATGACTCGCTCATCTCGATTGCCAGCTGGATAGGCAAAATAGTTCATGTCATGTCCCAGCTCAGCTTCCATACGCTGTTTGGCCTCCACCAGTTCCCGCCGTAGCCGATCATCCGCGAGCAGGCGTAGATCTTCGGGGTGGTTAATGGTATGGGGGGCAAAGGTAATCAGGCCGCTGCGATCCATCTCTCGCATTTGCTCCCAGGTGAAGTGATCCTTGCTGGTGGGAACACCCACAAATCCGGTCTGGACAAAGTACGTTGCGGGGAACTGATACTCCTGTAGCAATCGGTAAGCATTCTCGTACTGACCCAGGTAAGCATCGTCAAAGGTCAGGAGAATCGCTTTTTCTGGAAGCGGATCGCCATTGCGGAGATGGGCATAGAGCTGATCAATGGAAATAGGCACCACCCCGGCCTCTTGAATTGCCTCAAAATGTTCCCTGAGCTCTGCTTCAGTGGTGTCAAACCAGACCTGTTTATAGGTTCCAACCACATCGTGGTACATGATTGCGGGTACATAGGAGAGACCCGCTAGAGGATGCAGGGCGTAGGGATCAAGATCCTGAGGTTGCTGCAGAGCAGGAGTGGTCACCTGGGTTTCCAGAAGTTCAGCTTTTGCCTCCGCCCGAGAGATGTCATAGGTGGGGGGGGGTCGAGAGCTGAACCCACTGAGGAAAGCTTTGGGTGAGAGAAGACAGCCGCTCAGGATGAGCTGTTGCCCAGGCCATGAGGGCGCCCGTGATAAATCCACTGATGATCACCAACGAGAGCATCGGGCGGAACCATCGGGGCATTCCGCGTCGCTGCCGTTGCGGAGAAGTAGATGTGAACTGCTGAGTCGCCCGGGGTTGACGCTGAGGTCGGGGTTGGGGACGCAAAGTTTGCGGATGTCGCTGATAGGCCATAATTACCACCACCACTCCATCAGTCAATCTACCACTGCCCATCGGGGTCTGGGCTGGATTCCAGCAGATCTCCCTTGCTAGAGTTGTGACCGAAGTCATGGGTTCGGATCCCAGGTCATGACCTAGGATGGTTTCACATGCACAACATTCTTTAATAACCTACTAGATATAGCAATCAGACATCAGATGGAAGACATAAGCAGTATCAAATCCCTCTCTAACAAGAAAAGTAGCTTAGGTAATCTCACGAGTCATGTCTGATTGCTATATGTCATGGTTTCGGCTGGGAGGGTCCACTGCCTAAACCTGCATTGTTGAGATTCAACCGCCGCCATTGAGCAACTTCATTGAGTTTAATCGGCAGGATCAGGGCACATTAGGTCACAAAGGTATGACAGGAAGTATCACCTCAGAGTCACAACCCAGGACCCGACGATGGTTGCCCCGTTTGATCGGGGTTGGCCTTTTCACCGTTTTTGTTTACTCGGGCTACAACAACTGGCAGCGGCGCTCCACGCCAACGCCTGTGGAAAATTTGACCACCCCTGTGGAGCGGGCGGATATTCCTCTCACCGTCTCCGCCAGCGGCAGTGTAGAACCGGAGCGGTTTGTGAATGTTACGCCAAAACGTCCAGGTATCGTTGAGGCCATCCTGGTGGAGGAGGGAGATACCGTTGAAGCAGCTCAGGTGGTGGGCATTATGGACAGCTCTGATCTGCAGGGTCAGCTGCTGCAGGCTCGAGGGAATCTGGCGGCAACCCAGGCGAATCTAGAACGGCTGTTGGCGGGAAGTCGCTCTGAGGAGGTGGCTCAAGCCAGGGCTCGACTGGAGGATACTCAGGCGGCCTTGCGTCAGGCGGAAGATACCCTCAGACGGGATGAAGAACTGTTGGAAAATGGCGCAATCTCACGACAGCGAGTCATTACGTCTGAGGCAGCGTATGAGCGGGCGCTGGCGACGGTAACCCAGTTTGAGGAAGCCCTGCGACTGGTGGAGGCAGGCCCCCGTTCGGAGGATATCGCCCAGGCCCGTGCCCAGGTGGAGGCGGCACGAGGGGTTCTGGTTTCCCTGGAGCAAGAACTGGCCGATACCCAGTTAAAGGCTCCCTTTCCAGGGGTGGTATCTCGCAAATTTGTGCAGGCGGGGGCCTTCATTGCTCCCAGTACCGTTCAGATCGATACCTCACCCACGGTGCCCCGGATCAGCCCGGCCTTGGTTTCGATCGCAGGTCCCAATCAAGTCACGGTCAATGTAGCCGAAAGCGATGTTCGCTTTATTTCTGAAGATCAATTGGCTTCCATCCGTGCAGATGCCTATCCGGATCTGACTTTTACTGGGCGTGTTAAACATGTTTCACCCCAGGCGATTGCACAGCAAAACGTGATTAGCTTTGAGGTCAAGCTCAGTATCGAAGATGACAACGAAGAGCTACTGCGGCCTGGCATGAGTGTGGATGTTGACTTTGATGCTGGACTGCTCCAGGACGTTTTGGTGGTGCCCACGGTGGCTATTGTGCGCGAAGATACTGCCACAGGGGTGTATGTGCTTGGGGAGGATGCCGAACCGATCTTTAATCCACTTTCCGTGGGACTGACGGTGGGGGACAAAACGGTGGTGCGTGAAGGCCTGCAGGGGGATGAAAAGATTTTTCTCAGTTTCCCGGAAGGCTATCGTCGTCCTAGCAACACTACTTTTCTGAACTTTGGCGATAACGAATAGTAATTTCCCCCACCCATCATTGTTAAGCCTTAGCCGACTGGCGGGAGAGCAAAGTGCCCACACCCTACTTCGAAGACACCCTGACCATGGCCACCGAGAGTTTGCGCACCAATCGCCTGCGCACGGGGCTGACCATTCTGGGGGTGGTGATTGGCATCAGCTCGGTGATTGCCCTCAATTCCATCGGGCAGGGGGTTCAGCAAGCCTCGGAGGGTTTGTTACAGTCCCTGGGAACCGATGTGATTGTGGTCTTGGCTGGAAATCCAAGAGTGGGGGTGGTGGGACAGATCGCCTCCAGTCTGACCCTGGAGGATGCCGAAGCCATAGATGTTCAGGCCCCCGCCGTGGATGGAGCAGCCGGATTTATTTCCGGGGGGGTGCAAATGGTCTATCAAGATGAAAATACCTTTACCCGCGCTTCAGGAACGGTCCCCGCGTTTACTCATGTGCGCAACTGGGATCTGTCGGAAGGCCGATTCTTTACCCAGGAGGAGGTGGATGAACTGCAGCAGGTGGTGGTCCTGGGGGATACCATCCGCGATCGAATTTTTGGTGCGGCTCCTGCGATCGGCGAGCGGGTCCGTATCAATGGGGAGAGATTCACCGTCATTGGGGTACTGGAGCCCAAAGGAGGTCTCGGTGGAGCGGATCCAGATGACCAGATTTATTTACCCATCACCACCATGGCCACCCGATTGGTGGGAAACAACTCTCTCTCGGGAATTGCCTTAACTGGAATTTTCATCCGCGCCCGTTCTCAAGAGGAAGTTGATGCAGCCCAATTTCAAATTACAAATTTACTGCGGCTGCGCAACAATATCCTGCCAGGAGATGAGGATGACTTTGCCATCACCAGTCAATTTGATCTGCAGAACACACTCAATTTATTTGTAGGGTTGTTCACCACCTTTGTCGTCAGCATTGGGGGAGTGTCCCTGGTGGTTGGGGGGATTGGGATTGCCAACATCATGCTGGTAGCGGTGGTGGAACGCACTCGCGAGATCGGGGTTCGCAAAGCTTTGGGGGCAACGGAGGCCGCGATTCTCTATCAATTTCTCTCGGAGGCGGTTCTGGTATCTCTTGGGGGAGGTGTGATTGGGATCGGACTGGGGATTAGCATTGCTTGGATGGCTGCGCTGGCCATTGACATTCCCCTGATCGTTGCTCCTGAGGCAATTATGATCAGTTTCAGTCTGGCATTTGCGGTAGGGTTACTGGCAGGAGTTGCACCTGCTCGCAGTGCCGCCAAGTTAGATCCAATCACTGCATTACGGACCGATTGACATGAGTATCATGATCCAGTTGGAAGGAATTCAGAAGACCTATTGGTTGGGAGAGGTGATGGTCAGAGCCCTGCAGAATATCGATCTCTGGATCGACGAAGGGGAGTATCTGGCGATTGTCGGTGCCTCTGGCTCAGGAAAGTCCACGCTCATGAATGTTCTCGGCTGTCTGGATCGACCGACACAGGGCCATTATTTGCTCGAGGGGCGTGACATCACCACCCTGGGAGATAACGATCTTGCCCAAATTCGCAACCACAAGATCGGATTTGTCTTCCAACAGTTCAACCTGCTGCCGCGAGCTACAGCTCTGGAAAATGTCATGATCCCACTGGTGTACGCGCGCGTTCCCGCGAAGAACGACGGCAGCGGGCGGAGTCGGCTCTGAAGAGTGTTGGGCTGGGGGATCGATTGCTGAACCGTCCCAACCAGCTTTCGGGTGGACAGCAACAACGAGTAGCCATTGCCCGTGCCCTGGTCAACACCCCTTCACTGATCCTGGCGGATGAGCCCACTGGCGCACTGGACACCCAAACTTCTCAGGAAATCATGGATTTGATCTCAGAGCTCAATCGACAGGGCAGCACGCTTGTGATCGTGACCCACGAGCCTGATATTGCCGCCCAAACCCGTCGGATTATTCGGATTCAGGATGGTCTGATTGCCTCCGATCAACCGAACGAGCCTCAGGCCCGCTCTCATCCCCTACCCTCCCTTTCCCCCGTCAACTAGGTCAACATCAGAACAGGCAGGAGGGTCATGCAGGATCATCAAGGGCAACCCATCAGTCTGGATTTGCTAATGGAGGAAGGCACACCTCCGCTACGCAGTGCTCTGATCTACGATGCCCACCGGGATCAGTGGTGCTTTTTTCGAGAGCCTGTACAGGTGATCACAACCACAACCCTGGCCGAGGTGCTTCCCCTCCTGCATCAGGTGCAGAAGCAAGTGACAACAGATCGCTGTTATGCGGTAGGTTTTCTCAGCTACGAAGCGGCTCCGGCGTTTGATCCTCATTTTCAGGTCATTCCGGCGGGCAACTTTCCACTGCTATGGTTTGCTCTCTATCCTTCTCTGCAACCCGTGCGATTGCCTCAAACTCAATTTCAGTCATCTCTTTCTCCGCTCTACTGGTCTGCCTCAGATTCTCCTCAAGACTATCAGGCTGCTTTTAGGAGCATTAAAGAGTCGATTGCGGAAGGACTTAGTTATCAGGTCAACTATTCTTTTCGGCTCAGAACTAGATTGAGACAGGATCCCTGGACATTCTTTCTGCAGATGGAGCAGGCTCAGGCAGGAAAGTATGGTGCTTATCTGCAGTTGGAAGAATGGAGTATTTGTTGTGCATCTCCAGAACTGTTTTTTGTCTGCAGGGAGATCAAATCTTCTGTCGCCCTATGAAGGGAACCATGGCTCGGGGTCTGTCACCATCACAAGATCTCCTGCAGATGCAGAGGCTACGAAATTCTCTGAAAGATCAGGCAGAGAACCTGATGATTGTGGATATGATCCGAAATGATCTGGGGCGGATTTCAACGGTGGGAACGATTCGAGTCAATTCTCTATTTGAGGTGGAGAAATATCCTACTCTTTGGCAGATGACTTCTAGCATTCAGGCCACCACTGATGCAAATTGGATCAAGGCGCTGCAGGCTTTATTTCCCTGTGCTTCGATTACCGGTGCACCCAAAATTAGCACCATGAATATTATTTCCCAATTGGAGTCAGCCCCCAGAAAGATCTATACCGGCACGATTGGCTTAATCACCCCAGATCAAAGAAGTCAGTTTAATGTTGCGATCCGTACAGTTTTATACGACAGAAAATTTGGGATCGCAGAGTATGGCGTGGGGGGAGGAATTGTTTGGGATTCTCAAGCCAGGGATGAATATCGAGAGTGCAGTGTCAAAGCTCAGGTTCTCACCCGTCGCCGTCCTGATTTTTCTCTTCTAGAAACTTTGTTATGGACATCAGAGGAAGGCTTCTTTCTACTTGACTTGCATTTGCAACGTCTGAAAAGCTCATCAGATTACTTTTCTATCCCTTTAGATGTTACTACGGTAATTCATGCCCTTGAAAAAGAAGTTGAAGGTGATCATGTTCTTCCTCAAAAGATCAGAGTTTTGGTAACAAAACAAGCAGAAGTTAAGGTTGAGAGATCAACACTTTCTCCCAATAGACTACCCATGCCAACGTGTGTTTGTCTGCATCACATTCCTGTGAATAGTAGTGATATTTTTCTTTATCATAAAACTACTCATCGAGAGATCTATCGCTTAGCTCAAGGGCACCATCCTGAGTATGCAGATGTTCTGCTTTGGAATGAAAAGGGAGAGCTAACCGAATTCTGCAATGCAAATCTGGTGCTTCAGCTACAGGGATCCTGGTACACTCCTCCCGTGGCCTGTGGCCTCTTGCCTGGTACTTATCGTGCCTGGTTATTACATCAGGGAAAACTACAGGAACGGATTCTGGTTTTGGAGGACCTGCAAATCGCAGAGCGAGTCTTCTGGATCAATTCTGTGCACAAAATGCAAGAGGTCCAGGTTGAATTTTCCGGCAAACCTCACCATATGATGCATCTTGAAGCTTTACAGAGATAAGAGATCGCATGCTTTCCGCAATCTCGATAAAATGAGTGGGTTGTTGTCTTTTCTGGTCCATGCCTGCTTCTTCTCGCAAAAATGTCGTTCGAGGATCTCACTACCATACACTGGGGGTGCCTGTGGGAGCATCCCCTCAGGAGATCAAGCAGGCCTATCGGCGTTTGGTCAAAGAGCACCATCCTGATACGAGCCGCGAAGAAAGTGACCGTATTCGTGAGATCAATGCCGCCTATCATGTCTTGAAACATCGGGATACTCGCTCGGCCTACGATCGGCAAATTCAGGCGGCCCAACGGGAAACCTCGAACGTCAATGTCGGTCAACCCCAGGCTACCGTTACCGATGAGGCAGTGGCTCGGCATCGATGGATCCAGCAGGTTTACACACCCCTTAACCGTACCCTGGCCAGCCTGCTCAACTCTCTGAAGCCACAACTCAACGCCCTGGCAGCCGATCCCTTTGATCCAGAATTGACGAATGCTTTTGAGATCTATCTGCAGAATGCCGGAGATCAACTGAGTAAGGCTCAAACGCAGTTTCGCCAAAGTCCCAATCCCAGCAGTCTGGCTGGAGTGGCCTCCCGGCTCTACTACGCCCTCAACCATCTGGAGGATGGGCTGGACGAGTTAAATTATTTCACCATGAATTTCGATGATCGACATCTGCACACGGGACAGGAGCTTTTTCACCGCGCTCGAGGTCTGCGTTCTGAAGCCATGGAAGCCCTGAAGTCTAGCGCCCTCTAAGCCAGAACTCCTGCGTCAGCGGTAGAGTAATGCCAGGTGTTGAGGGGAAAGTTATGACGGAATCGATGGCCGAGTCTCAGGAAGGATCTCATGCAGTTGCGGAATCACCTCAGTTAGAACCCACCGATCAGACTCCCCTCATCGCTCATTTCCAGGGGGGACGGTTAGTGGCTGCCCTTCTCGGACTGGGGGCCGTGGGTGCACTCTCCCTCTGGGGGCCTCTGGGGTTGCTGCCTTTGGGAATTAGCACTGTGGGCACAGGGATCGTGGGGTGGGTGGCGGTGCCACTGCTTCGCCGTCTGCGGGCGGGTCAGGTGATCCGAACGGATGGTCCTCAATCTCACCTCAAGAAAGCGGGGACGCCCACCATGGGAGGCATCTATTTTTGCCTGTGGGTCTGGGGGTGGCCTTGGTGTTAACTCAAGCGGATCCAAAGGTTGTGGCCATTGCAGGGCTAACGGTGGCCTTTGGGCTGGTGGGCTGGTTAGATGACTGGCAGGTGATCCGGCAACAGTCCAATCAGGGCCTCACACCCAAGCAAAAATTTGGCTTGCAATTGCTAGTGGCCCTCTGCTTTTGTGGTTGGCTGGCCTGGAGCGGTATGGATGGAACCCTTCATTTACCTCTTCTGGGGGAGATGCATTTGAGCTGGGCCTTCTGGCCGCTGGCGATGTTTGTTTTGGTGGGAACCAACAATGCTGTGAATCTCACGGACGGTATGGATGGCCTGGCTGCGGGGGTGGTGTCCTGTATACTTCTGGGCCTGGGCCTGATCATTGCCCCCGATCATGCTGCTCTGGCCCTACTCGCCTTTGCCATCGGAGGCAGTTGTTTGGGGTTTCTGATCCACAATCGTCACCCAGCCCAGGTGTTTATGGGCGATACCGGATCGCTGGGTTTGGGGGGTGCTTTAGCGGGGAATTGCCTTGCTGAGTGATCGTCTCTGGGCTCTGGCTTTGCTGGGGGGGATCTTGATCCTGGAGTCCCTGTCGGTGATCTTGCAGGTGAGCTACTTCAAATACACCAAACGCAAAACAGGCGAAGGCAAGCGGATCTTGAGGATGGCTCCGCTCCATCACCATTTGGAACTGGGTGGATGGTCCGAGATCCAGGTGGTGGGCCTTTGTTATGGGATCACTGCCGGATTGAGTCTGGTGGGCGGATGGCTGGGTTCACTTCCTTAGGAGTGGGGGAGGAGTGGGGTCCCTCTGCTCATCCAGCATGAATAGAACCTGAAGACTCCGAGAAGAGGGACTCAGATCAAGGTAAGGTAGCAGGGTATGGTTTCAAACAAAGAGACCCCATGCGACCCCTGCGTACCTTTAAGGTGACTCCTTTTTTACCAGAATCTCTGGAATCTTTACGTCATCTGGCCTACAACCTTTACTTCAACTGGAATACCGAAATCTCCTCGCTGTTTCGACGCATGGATCCCGATCTTTGGGATGCCGTTGCCCACAATCCTGTTGCTTTTCTGGGGCGAATCCGACAGGAACGGCTGCTGGAACTGGCTAAGGATAGTGGGTTTCTCGCCCATCTGGATCGGGCCAATCGCTACCTGCAAACCTATCTGCAAGGCAAAACCTGGTTTCAGAAGGAGGTCGCCTCACAGGGAAGGGAGGGAGATTGTTATGCCTATTTCTCCGCGGAATACGGTCTGACGGACTGTTTGCCAATCTATTCTGGAGGCTTGGGGGTGCTGGCCGGAGATCACCTTAAAGCTGCCAGTGATCTGGGATTACCGCTGGTGGGAGTGGGGTTGCTCTATCAGAAGGGTTACTTTCGTCAATATCTGAACTCGGATGGCTGGCAACAGGAAAGGTATCCAGTCAACGACTTTCATAACATGCCGCTGGAACTGATGCGGCAGGCTGATGGATCTGAAATCCGGATCACGGTGAACTATCCCGGTCGCGAAGTCTATGCCCGCATCTGGAGAGTTCAGGTGGGCCGAGTTCCCCTCTATTTGCTGGACACCAACATCGTCCCCAATAGTCAGTATGACCAGGATATCTGTGATGAACTTTATGGTGGGGATCAGGACCTGCGCATTCACCAGGAAATGCTGCTAGGGATCGGGGGTGTCAGAGCTCTGCAGGCCTTGCAAATCACGCCTACCGTTTTCATATGAATGAGGGTCACTCCGCCTTCCTGGCAGTGGAACGCATCCGGATCATGATGGCCGAGAAGCAACTCACGTTTGCAGAAGCGTTGCAGGTGGCCCGTTCCAGCCAGATGTTTACGACCCATACCCCTGTGCCTGCCGGAATTGATCTGTTTCCCCCTGACAAAGTGGATTACTACATGGGGAATTACTATGCTCCCCTGGGGTTGCACCGGGAACAATTTCTGGCCCTGGGACGGGAAAACACGGGTGATTTTCAGTCTCCCTTTAGTATGGCAGTGCTAGCAATCAATACCGCCAGTTTTGTCAATGGAGTCAGTCGCCTGCATGGGGCAGTTTCGCGGCGAATGTTTAGCGGTTTGTGGCAGGAAGTGCCAGAGAAAGAAGTCCCGATTCAGTCAGTCACGAACGGAGCTCACCTGCGCACCTGGGTTGGCGAAGATAACCAGCACCTCTATGACCGCTATCTCGGACCAGAGTGGGCGGATGCGCCCCAAACATCACCCCTTTGGCAACGGTTGGATGTGATCCCGGATAGTGAACTTTGGCGCACCCACGAGCGCAGCCGCAATCGTCTGGTTTATTTCACCCGTCAACGACTCTACGAACAGCTGCAACGGCGGGAGGCTTCTCGGGCTGAGATTGAGCAGGCCCATGAAGTATTACACCCTGAAATTCTCACCATTGGGTTCGCGCGCCGATTTGCCACCTATAAGCGGGCCAGCCTGATCTTCAAGGATCTGGAACGCCTCCGCCACATCCTGAATCATCCTGAGCGGCCTGTTCAGATCATTTTTGCGGGTAAAGCCCACCCCCGAGACAATCCGGGGAAGGAGCTGATTCGTGAGATCGAGCAGGTGGCGCGACAGCCAGAATTTCGCGCTCGTATTGTTTTCATTGAAGATTACGACATGTATGTCACCAGTTTGATGGTGGCCGGGGCCGATATCTGGCTGAATAACCCGCTCCGGCCCCGTGAAGCCTCAGGGACCAGTGGAATTAAGTCCTCCATGAATGGTGGGCTGAACCTGAGTATTCTGGATGGCTGGTGGGATGAGGCAGATTATCATCAGACCGGTTGGCCCATTGGTCGGGGGGAAGAGTATGCGGATCGTCCCTACCAGGATCAGGTGGAGTCCAATGCCATCTATAACCTCCTGGAACATGAGATTGCTCCCGTCTTTTACACCCGTGGTCAGGATGGGTTACCCCGCAGCTGGATCCAGAAGATGAAGACAGCGATTCGCCTGAACGCTCCCCAGTTCAGCGCTGAGCGGATGGTCAAAGATTATGCGGAGCGGGCCTATTTACGCCTGAGCGACTACCATCTCCGGATGCAAAGGGATCAGTTTCAAGCCGCCCGCTCCTTTACCCACTGGCAACAGCAACTCCTGGAACACTGGTACGAAGTGCAGGTGGTTAACGTGGAGATCCGCGATCACAACAACAGTCTGTTAACACCCGAAGGGGATGGTGAGCAGGGGCCTGTCCTCAAAGCCCGTGATCTCTTAACTGTGAACGCCCGCATCCGCTTGCATGGCCTCAACCCCCAGGATCTGCTGGTTCAGGTGTATTTGGGGGCTGTCAATGAGGCAGGGGATATTCTGGAGGGCCGGGCGATGCCGCTCACGTTTATACAGGAGCAAGATGAGCTAGCTCTTTTCTCGGGACATGTTCTTTATGATGACAGTGGTTTGCAGGGGCTGTCCCTACGGCTGCTTCCCCATCACCCAGATCTGAATGATCCGCTGGAATTGCGATTGATGCGCTGGGCCTGACCGCTGGTGGTGAAGCCGTGATCTCAGAACAAGAGCTGGAAGCACTACTGCAGCAACTCAATCATCAAAAAAGGAGCTGGATCCAGGTGGATCTTCAGGCTCGTATACTGCTTTTGCAGCAATGCCTGCACCTGATCTCGGTCCACGCCCAGGACTGGGTGGCGCAAGCCTGTCAGATCAAGAAGATTGATCCCCACAGCAATCGAGCCGCAGAAGAATGGCTGACGGGTCCCATGAGCTTATGTCGTTATCTGCGCCTGCTGATGGATAGCCTGCAGCAGATCCAGAGGCCCTTACCCACTGCCACTGCCGTTAATGGTCAAGCCACTGTGGGGGTTTTTCCCTCAAGTTTCTTGGAGTCCCTCCTCTGGCCAGGATTTCGGGCTGAGATCTGGATCGATCCAAAGTATCCCCCCAGTCGTGGTGAATCGTATCGACATTTTCCTGATCAAGGAGCTGTCACCCTAGTCCTGGGAGCAGGAAATGTGACGTCTCTGGCCCCCTGTGATGCTTTACACCAACTCTTGGTGGAACAGTCCGTGACGCTGCTGAAGCTTAATCCCTGCCTGCAGGAGCTGGAATCCTGTTTCAAAACCATCCTGCACCCCCTGATCCAGGCTGGCTTTCTGGCGATTGTGGCCGGGGATGCAGATCGAGGGCAGTGGCTGAGTCAACACCCCCTGGTGGAGCGAATTCATCTGACGGGATCGAGCAAGACCTATGCAATGCTGCAGCGCCAAGTTTCTGCTTTCTCGCCCCCCAAACCGATCACGGCAGAACTGGGTTGTGTCACGCCAATTCTGGTAGTGCCTGGAGCCTGGACCGCTCAGGACCTCAGCTATCAGGCTCGCCAGATCGCCAGTGCCCTAACTTATAACGGCGGCTTTAACTGCAATACGCCTCAGGTATTGATCACCTCTCGAGAATGGCCCTTACGTCAGGAATTGCTCAACCGTCTCCAGCAGGAACTGGAGCAGATTTCCCCCTATCACCCCTTGATTCCGGGTGCAGAGATCCGGCAGCAGCAGTTTAGAGCGCATTATCCTCAAGCCCAAGCGTTAGGGCCCGTCTCTTCTGGGGGGCTTCCCTGGGTGTTGATCCGCGATCTCTCCCCCTCTCCAGAGGAATTTGCACTGCAGACCGAGGCGTTCTGTGGGGTTCTGGCGGAGGTGAGTCTCCCCACCCGCAATGCCTCCAGTTTCCTGCAAGAAGCTGTGGCCTTTGTCAACGATCATGTGTGGGGAACCCTATCCTGCATGATCCTGATTGATCCCCAAACCTCCCGCTCCTTAAAGAGTCAGTTGCAGCAAGCCATTGCCGATCTTCGTTACGGAGGCATTGCCATCAACTGCTGGTCTGCTGTTTTGTATAGCCTCATGACCACCACTTGGGGAGCTTTTCCTCGAGAGGATCCCCGTAACGAAATATCCTCAGGTAATGGCTGGGTTCACAATACCTTTTTGCTTGATCACCCCCAAAAGTCGATTGTTTATGCCCCCTGGAGACTCCCATTCACGCCTCCCTGGTTCTCAGATCACCGTCAGGCTCGAACGATGGCTCAGCTTTTGACCGATTTTGAAGCACAGCCTGGCTGGCTAAAACTACCTTCAATATGGACTTTAGCCTTGAAGGGTTAATGAAGATGCCAGGATTTTTTTCTGGAATCCAGTTTAGCAAAGATAGGGTTATGGGTTCCCTCTCTTGCCTCTTATTGCGCTTCTCTGTATGCTTACGTAAGCCTACCTATTTCGGCGATAATATCAGACTAAGTATATTCCCATGACAGCAGATGTCCGAGAGTGTGGTGAGTAAGTTTGATCCAGGACAAGTACCAGCGCATCGAGATCAACTGCTCTCCGCGATCGCTCGGATTCGAAAATTCCCGGATCTGCCTACTGTATTTGCAACTGCGGTCCAGGAGGTGCGCCAGCTGATCCAGGTGGATCGGGTGATTATTTACGGGTTTGACGAGTCTTTTATGGGAACAGTGGTTGCTGAGTCTGTAGGTGCAGAGTGGACTCCCTCCCTGGGCATGGAAATTATCGATACCTGCTTTCGTGAAACTCGCGCTGCTCAGTATGCCAGCAAATATACAATTCAGGTGCTTCCTGATGTGACCCAAGCCGGAATGACAGCCTGTCATCTGGAGTTGTTACAGCGTTTGGAGGTGAAAGCGAAGGTGGTGGTGCCGATCGTTGTGGGCAATCAGGTTTGGGGGCTATTGATCGCTCATCAATGCTCTTGCCCTCGCTCCTGGCGGGAGACAGAGGTGGTCATGCTCATGCAAATTGCCACACAGATCACGGTTGCGATTCAGCAAGCAGAGTCGATTCGCATAGAAAAGGAACTGGCACTGGAACGGCAGGCCCTGGCCAAGCAGGAGCGCTTATTGCAGGTGATTGCCCGCATTCCTCGCCCTCTGATCATACAGGAAACACTGGACACCACCGTCACCGAACTCAGACGATTACTTGAGGCGGATCGGGTGGTCATCTATCGCTTTACCCCCAGTGGTGAAGGCGATTTTGTTGCAGAATCAGTGTTGTCTGAGTGGATCTCTTTGCGAAGCGAAAATCAGAACCTGCATGCTTTAATGGCCCATATCAAAACCTTCAGTCAAAACTGTTTATCAGAAACTGAATCAGATTATCTGAAAGCTACTGATCAGGGTGAGCACAGTTATTCTCTGCGTCTTTGCATGATCAATGATGTGCAAAAATCTGATTTCAATGCCTCTTATCTGGCAGTATTAGAACAGATTCAGGCCAAAGCCTGTATTATGGTTGGCATTGTTCTTGATCATAAACTTTGGGGCCTACTGGCAGTGTATCAGAACTCAGGTCCTCGCTATTGGAATCAAGCAGAGATCAATCTCACCGATCAGGTGGCAACGCAGCTGACGATCGCTCTGCGGCACTTGATACTCTATCAGAAGTTCCAAGATCAGATCCAGCATTTAGAGACTCTCAATCAACTCAAAGATGACTTTTTCCACACGGTTTCCCATGAAGTTCGCACTCCTTTAGCCTCAATACGAGTTGCAATTAAGATGCTCAAGTGCTTGACTCAAAAAGAAATGATGGCAATTTCAGAGCCATCGGAGTATCACCAGCGGGTTCAACGCTACCTGAATATTCTTGATAATGAATGTGACCGAGAAATTAATCTGGTTGAGGATTTGCTGAGCTTAAATCAACTCGATGCGCCGAAAGAGGCTGGCTCTATGGATACTATTGATCTCAACACTTATCTGCCGAAGCTGGTATCAGCATTTACATTGCGTGCCCAAGATCATCACCTTCAATTACTCAGCGATATAGAGCCTGATCTGCCCCTCTGTTACATTAATAAAACCAACTTGGATCGGATCCTGAACGAGTTGTTGAATAATGCCTGTAAATATACCCCTCCAGCGGGGGAGGTGATCCTAAGAGCCGGATCCTTCCTCAACAATGTTGCCTGCGGGATTCGGGTGATCATTAGCAATACTGCAGAAATCCCAGTCTCAGAACTGCCTCACCTGTTTGACAAGTTCTACCGAGTACCCCACGGGGATCCCTGGCAACGGGGTGGCACAGGTCTGGGGCTGTTCCTGGTCAAAGGGTTGGTGGAGATATCGGGTGGCGAAATCACTGTTACCAGTCAGTATGGCTGGACCACATTTTCTCTCTGGTTACCCCTGGGATCTTCAAGCTGAGAGCCCGACAGCTGGCTTTCCAATGGGCAAGTTGACCGTAAAGGTGGTGCGTCCGGGTTGACTGGCCACCAGGATAGATCCCTGATGTTTGTCGATAATGCGTCGGACGATATCCAGGCCCAGACCGCTGCCTTCACCGCTAGGTTTGGTGGTAAAGAAGGGATCGAAAATTCGGGGAAGAATCTCTTGAGCAATCCCAGAGCCAGTGTCCGTAATCTGCACCTGGATGTGGTTATTGACGCGGGCGGCCTTGATCTGGAGCTGACCAACCCCTTGCATGGCCTGAATCGCATTGTGGATCAGGTTGGTCCAGACTTGATTAAGTTCGTCAGGAAAACACCAGATTTCAGGCAGTTCCAGATCGTAGTGACGGATAATACTGATACCTTGTTTGAGAAGATTTTGATAAATAGTAAGCACAATTTCGATCCCCTCCACCACATTGGCCATGATTTTTTCTCCCTGACTACTCTGATGGGCATAACTTCTCAAGGCAAACACAATCTTGGAAACCCGTTCGATCGCCAGATGGATATTTTCACTATTGCGCAACTGACTGGCCAAGTCACGTATGCATGCCAGCATCAGTTCATGATCAGGATCCTGGAGAAGGGGCATAAACGTCTGAATCTGAATCTCCTGGGTGAGCCCAATCTCGACAAAGATACTGGCCAGATGATCCGGACTATCGAGTTCTGCCTTCTCCAATAACTGAGTCAGATGCCCCCGTAATTGCCTTTCTTCACGGGAGGAAAGCGTCGTCTGAGGTCGGTCCCGCATCGCCTGGATGATCTCTAGAAAATCTGTCTGACGTTCTGGAGATAACGATTGCAGGAGCGGAGGCATCTGGACCAGAGTCCGGTTCATGGCGGTCGTGATGTTGCCAATCGAGGCGCGGATCGCTCCCAATGGGGTATTGATCTCATGGGCAATACTGGCCACCAATTGACCCAGGGCAGCCATTTTTTCTGAGTGGATCAGTTCTTTCTGAGTTGCTTGCAATTCCTCTAGAGTACGGCGTAACTCCTGCGTGCGATCCAGAACTTGGTTTTCCAGGGTGCGGTTATACTCTGCCAGGATCTTCTCAGAAAGCTTTCGCTGCGTAATATCCTGAAAGGCTGCCATCCCAAAGGCAATTTTGCCCTGCTGATCATAAATGGGGGCTCCCCAGATTTCCAGCGGAATCGTTTTCTCAGCATGCCGTAGCTCCATATCATCAACTGCCGTTTTTTCACCCTGCAAAGCCCGAAAGATCGGCATCTCGGCCATGGGATAAAGTTGCTCCTCCCCACTGCGATAAACCTGGAAGATCTCCGCCTGCTTAGAAAATAAAGGCTCATGGATAAAGGGCTGACCTAGCAGTTCTGCTGCCCGTTGATTGCCGTAGTAGGGATTACCATTTGCATCCAAAACTGCAATGCCCACGGGCATAGCTTCTAAAAACTGGGTCAGCCGATTTTCACTCTCCTTAACTTCTGCATAAAGACGAGCATTGGCAATGGCAATCGCAGCCTGACTGGAAAGTAACTGCAAGAGTTCCAACCGATCTTGAGTAAACGCGGAGGTTGTCAAGTCGTTTTCAAGATAAATAATGCCGCCAAACTGACCTTGGTGGATCAAGGGGGCACAGAGGATCGATTGGGATTGATGCTGTTGGATATACTTGTCCTGGGTAAATCGTCCTTCCTGACAGGCATGATCCAGGACGACACTGGTCTGACTGCGGTGGACATAATTAAGCACAGAAAGAGGCAAGTGATCGGTCGTGGGTTGCTGCTGCATCACCTGAATGCTGTTCTCCTGCAGGCTTCCTTGAGCTTCGATCCAGAGTTGTCCATGATTTTCTAGGAGGAGAATCGCTATTTCTGCCCCCGCATTTTCCAGCAAAATCTGCACCAGCCGGGTTAACAATCGATCCAGCAGGATTTCACCAGCAAGAGCCTGGGAGGCCTTCAAAGCACTCTTGAAATCGAGCTCGGAGAGGGGGGAAACATCGGAGGTGGTGCGGGAGGTATTGTGGCTTTCTCGGGGCTGAATCGAGGGGCGGAGCATCGGAAACCGCCGATCCAATTCGCGGACTTTGGCCCCGGCCTGCCAGCGTTCATAGCGATAGAGAGCCTGGGCGAAATAGGTTTGAGCGATCTCATCAAACCCCTGTCCCAAGTAAAAGTGGGCAGCCAGTTCGTAGGCCAGAGCCTCGTCCTGAAGATAGCCGTGCTCACGGGCCCCTTGAATGGCTTGCTCATACGCCTGCATAGCAGCGAAGATCTCTCCCTGATAACGATGTTTCTCCGCTTCCACCAATTTCCATTTGTGTTGAAAATTCATGGGTGCATGCTCTGCCCAACATTTGATTTGTTTTTGATTGGCCTCGACCCGCTCTAGGTGCCCGGCGTGAGAAGATTGTGGCCAGTCGGGGAGCAGTTGCAAGATCAGCAGCGACTGCAAAAAAGGATACTGAGTGGAAATCAGCAACCCGCTGACGCTGAGACGGTAGGGTTCAGCTTGCTGCAGGCAATCCCAGGCCAGTGAAAACTCCTGGAACCCAAAAGCCAGCATCGCTCTGACCAGGTGAACTACATAGAGGGACGTGTAATTATTGGTCTGTTCCAAGTGTGGAATCATGCTGCGTTCATCAAACGCCTCCCCAATCAGACGCACAGGATCCTCAGACTGTCCTTGCAGATTGAGGGTGACCTGTTCCCAGATGCGACAGTAGTTGAGGTAAAAATCCTGACGCAGGGAATGCAGCAAACTCTTGTAATGCTGTTGTTGCTGGTGGATCGAGGTCAGAGGTTCGGACACCAGAAAAATATTGGCATGCCAGGTGGCCACGGCGGTGGAGGCGTATTCCAGATCCCCTGTATCTAATCCGGTGGTGATTGCCTGTTGTAACCCTTGGGTGGAAAGAACGGCATGTTCCCGCCAGTGCCTGATGCAGGCGTTTAAAAGCACCTCAACCTTACAGCGGATGTCTCGGGGTTCATAGTGATCCAATAGTTGTTGAGCCAGCTGTCCCAGAGCATATCCCTGCTCAATCTCAGAGAAGACACCACACTGCAGCAACCCAAAATAGGCATATCCAAAGGCTGATAACGGAGAATTGCCGAAGCGATAGCACAGATCTACGGTTGTAAACACCAGCTTGGGCAACAACTCCGGTACTGCAATATAGGCGGGGGCATGCAGATAAACCAGGAGTTTGAGAGCTGCAGCCTTTTCTGGATCCTCCAATCGAGGTAGCTGAACCAGAGTAGCAATCTCAGGAAGGACAGGTGGCTGCTCCACCAACTCAATGCCCAGCATCTGTAGTGCCTGGAAACCAATGTCTAGAGATTCCTGCATACGGTTCTGGGCAATAAACGAAAGGATCCGAATCTCGTAAACTCGCGCTTGCTCCAGGGGGGTGTGAGAACGCTGCAGAAGAGTTTCCACCATTGCTTCTGCCGCCTGAAAATGGGTATTCAGATACTCCGCTTCCAGGGTGTGCAGGTGCAGATCCCACGCCAGCGAGTTATGGGTTTGCCATCCCTGATCTGGCAGGAGATCAAGACCAATGCGCAGGTACTTTAGTGCCGAGGCATAGGCTGTTTGTGCCAGGGCTTGTTGTCCAGCCCGGAGATTCAGCTCTGCCGCCTGCAGACGCTCCTGGGGATGAACAAGGCAAGCCACCCCAGCGTTCAGATGACTGACCAAGTCAAAAACCTGCTCCTCTCGCTCTGACTCTGACAGAGAGGCCAGCAACTGCAGTCCGATCTGGCGATGGCACTCTGCTCGTTCCTGCGGAGGCAGCAGGGAATAGGCTGCCTGTTGAATCCGATCATGCAGAAACTTCAAGTACACCTTGGCAGCAAAAGCACTGGCTGCGGTGGCCAAAAGGGTGAAGTGATCTTGGGCAGGGCTGATCAGTCCCTCCAGCAGTGCAGGTTGCAGATGATGGAGAAGATCTTCCGTGGTCTGCTGAGCAATCGCCCCTAGTGCTCTTAATTCAAAGACATTGCCAATGCAAGCCGCCAGCTTGAGGATCTGTTGGGTGACCTGCGGAAGGTTAGCGATTTTGTCAGCCATGAGTTCAATCACATTGTCTGTGATCCCCTTAGCCTCAATCTGTTGCAGATCCCATTCCCAATGGCGGTTTGTAAAGTTATAGGTGAGCAGTTGTTCTGAGTAGAGAGACTTTAAAAACTCTGCAGTAAAAAAGGCATTGCCTGCGGTTTTTTGCATCACCTGCTCTACTAACGGATAACAGTCGGCAGGAGAAACATGCAGAGTATCAGCGATCCAGGCATTCACGGTGACTGCAGACAGATTGCCAACCTGAATCCGCTCCACTGGAATCGTTGTCTGATCCAGCGCAGCCAGGGAATGAGTTAAGGGATGCAACAGATCAATCTCATTGTCTCGGTAAGCCCCAATCACAAGCAGAAAGTGAATGTCAGGATCATCCAGGAGGGTGAAAATTAGATCTAAGGAAGCAGAATCTGCCCATTGCAGATCATCCAGAAAGAGGATCAGCGGATGTCCCAGCTGCCCAATGGCGGTAAGAAAACGCTGAAATTGGAGCATAAAGCGATTTTGGGCTTCGCGGTTGCCCACCGAGGCCAGCGGAGGTTGAGGACCCAGGACCAACTCCAGACGGGGAATGATATCGATGAGCACCTGCCCATTGTTCCCCAGACCCTGAATCAGCGTTTGTTTCCATTGATTTAACCAGTCTTCACTGGCGGTCAGCCATTGTCCACAAAGATCATCAAAGGCCTGTGCCAGAGCAAAATAGGGAATGTCGCGCTTATACTGCTCGTATTTTCCGGCAATAAACCAGCCCCGATCTGCCGTCAGGGGACGGTGAAGTTCGTTGACCAGTGCCGTTTTGCCAACCCCAGAATAGCCAGTGATGAGCACTAGCTGTCGCTGCCCCTGTCTCACGGCTGCAAAACAGGCTTGCAGGCTGGCTAACTCTGCTTCTCGTCCATATAACTGTTGGGGCAGGATCAGCCTCAGGGGAGCATCTTCTTGAGCTAGTGAAAACACAGGGATCTGTCCCTGGGCCTGATAGAGTTTGTAACACTGGAAAAGATCGCGGTACACCCCCTGGGCGGACTGATAGCGATCCTCAGCGTTCTTACTGAGCAGTTTCAAAACCAGATTTGCCAGCACCTCAGGGATCTCTGGACGGATGTGTCGAGGAGAATGCGGTTGCCGAGCAATATGGCTGTGGATCAGTTCCAGAGGATCCTCCTGGGGAAAGGGAGGATAAGCGGTCAGCAACTCATAAAAAGTTGCCCCCAGGGAATAAAGATCCGAGCGGTAATCCAGCACCCGATTCATTCTCCCAGTTTGTTCTGGAGCAATATAAGCCAGGGTTCCCTCCAGGTATTCCACGGGCCGAAAGGGCAGCTTTTCCTGAGACAGGAAGGTTGAGAGCCCAAAATCAATCAATTTCACCTGACCGGTTTGGGGATTAAGGAGAATATTGGAGGGGTTTAGGTCCTTGTGGATCACACGGGCAGAATGCAGCCGACTGACAATTTCAGTGATGGCAAGCGCCAGAGTTAGAAACGAACCCAGTTCCAGACAACCCGCCAAACCCAGAAGAGTGAGAGAATCCCCACCAAAATCCTCCAGCACCATCACCAGATGTTGGCGATCCCATTCCAGATCATGGGCATGGATCATCCCCTCTACCTGCAGCTGACGTAGCATTTTGTACTCCCACTGCAGCCGCGCCACACTCTCAGGTGAGGGGTAAGGATCCTTCAGCAGTTTAAGAACGACTGGTAATCTGTCGGTAGAACGATATCCCCGATAGACAAGAGAATATCCGGTCTCAGAGAGTTTACGGGTGATCTGGTAATGGGATAAAGCAATCATGTCGATTGTCTCAGACAAGTTCAGTGGCAGCTATTCAACAATCCCCAGGTTCCATCGGGATCTTTCCAGGATAGATCCAGTCTTCAAAAAGATCCTGGACTTCCTGAGACTGTTGCTTCACCAGCGTATGATAATCCTCCTGCACAGGGATGTAATATTCAGCGGCTCGCCGTTGCGGGTTTTCTAACCAGGTGGAATGGACCGTGAAACCCACTTGAAACTGCGGATGCCAGAGCTGGCAAATCGGTCCCTGTCCCAGATTCTGGGCATCAAAAATCCAGATTTCGTTGCCTTTAGTAGGCAGAGTCCGATCTCCAAAGTGAACAAGACAAACAATGTATCCATCCTTTGACCCTGAAGTTTCCCGCTTGGGAATAAATTGAGGGGTGAGGACATAGTGACCATCGGGAAAGGCATAGGCATCCACCAGTCGCAACCGATCCAGCCCTTGGGCCTCTGGATCATAGTGGAGGTGAAGCAGATTGGAGGGCCGCCCCTGCTCGGTCATTTTCTCGATCAGGGAGAGGGCAATCATGCGATTGGGGTAATCGCGGTACAGTTCCAGGATGTGGGGGAGGAGTAATTCTCGCCAGCAGCCCAGACAAATCCAGTAAAGATCCGGAAGCTGATCCGGTGTGCTGGCATAGTTCTGCCCATAGGGATACGCGTAGATTGCGGGCCCCCAGGTGAGCTGTGTGTCTGCAACATAATCATGGTCCAGAATCTCCCCGGTTTCCCCCTGGATCACGTAATAACCCAGACGGCTGATATCGGTGGGACCATAGAGGACCCCGTAGAGGGGCGGCAACCCTGGGGTGGGTTTCGGGGCATTCACTCCCTCATAGTCAAATGCCGAGACAGCCTCTCCAGCATCCCAGCCACAGACAAAAGAAAAATGAATCGTGATCTGGCCCTGAGGATTTTTATATTCGGTGAGAAAGTGAGCAGATTCCCAGGGGATCATGACTTTGCGAGCAGCCACCCTGGAGACCCCTGACTGCAGATCTCTGCGGCTAACAATGTACAGCGGACAATAGGAAAGCTGCGGATGATCCAACAGATCCCGAATCGCCCTTTCAATTCCCTGAGCTTTGCCAGACTTCAGCGACGGTAACAGCTCCTCAATCGAGATCTTGAAGGCGGTGTCGGCAATCAAAACATAGTCTTCTGTCACCCCAATCTGGTGAGTGGTCTGGGAGATGCCGATGGGGCGTCCCTGATAGGTAATCCGCCATTTTTGCAGGTTACCGATGCCATCCCACATGACCAGATCCACAAAATTTCCCGAGAAGAACTCCAGGAAGCCCCGCACCAGCTGGATCAGGAGCACCAGCAGTTCCTTGAGCCATTCACGGATGGATTGGGGTTTCTGCGCGGAGGCTGGACGCGGCTGTGGCGATGTCGACCCTGGTGCGGCAGTTGGCTCGGGTGCTTCTGGTTCTGTGTCCTGAAAGGGGGAGGGCGGTTCTGCGGCAGGGGGAGCCAGGCCCAGGAGATCCCGAATCCCTTCCTTGATCAGATAGCCAATCGGGATGATTTGGGAAAACAGGTTGGAGAGGGAGCGACCCACATTGGTGGTCAACACCAGCCCATTTTCCTGGTGGGGATCAAAGTAGGGATGCGCACAGGTTTGGATGGCTTGGAAGGGTTGCTTGGGCTCAAAGGGTAAATTCACCAGTTCGGTGACGGTCTCCCACTCGTGGTTCCAGCCCATGGGTGTGGCCAGTTCCAGGGTAACGGGATCAATTTCGTAGGGACGGCCCATATCCCAGGTCAATAGCAGGCGGGTGCGATCTTCGTGGGCAAACTTCATCGGCAAAAACGCTGTGTTCAGCTGATTGCGAAGTCCCAGGGAACCGATGCGGGTGATGCCAATGCTCTCAAATTTCAGATCCTGATACTGAGGACAGGTGTGGGTGACGGCATCCGCGATATAGTCGGGAGGGGTGGCCAGACGGGTGGTTAAGACGACCCCCTGCTGTGGTTGATCAAAATCAAGACGGTAAATCATCCCATCGCCGTTGTAGAGCATGATCGTACCCTCACGAGTGGGATCCACCAGGTAAGGATCCGAGCTTTCTGGAGCCAGGGGAGAGTCTATCGATCCTGCCGGACCCACCATATACACAGACCCACGCAGATCGGAGGGCAACTCCTTAAGCTTGCTATTTTCTGTGAATCTCAGGACCAAAGGTTCCTGATTGGCATAGGGATTATCTGCTTTTGGGCCAAACTGTTCGCGGCTGAGAGATAACACAGAACGAGGAAAAATTGCGTTCAGGGGCAAATCAGTTTCATGCATTGAACCACCTGAGAAAGTACAGCGAAGGGATGATCCCATCTCACCTCATAGAATATCTGCAGCACGTTAAGAGAAGGAAAGTTGAGTACCCATACCCAGTCACCCCTGTCAAAAAGTGTGATTCTTTGTGTGGATGATGAGAAAATTATCCTTCAAAGTTTGCGAGATCAACTCCAGCATAATTTTGGCAACCAGTTCATTTACGAGTTTGCAGAAAGCGCTGACGAAGCTCTGGAGGTCATTGAGGACCTGGTGTTGACACGCCAAAGCATCCTTTTAATTGTCTCGGACTGGCTCATGCCCAGTATGAGGGGAGATGAGCTCTTGATCCGGGTCCACAAGCGTTATCCCGATATAATTACGGTTATGCTGACCGGGCAGGCAGATGATCAGGCGATTGAGCGGGCTAGACGTCATGCTAACCTCTTTAATGTCGTTACGAAGCCATGGGATGAAGCTACCCTGGTCGATGTGATTCAATCGGGCCTTAAGGAACGTCATGTCTAAACCTGTCATTGCCTGTGTTGATGATGAACGGTTTGTGCTGTTGGGCCTGAGAGATCAACTCTCGCGTTTTTTGGGCAGTGACTTCACGATTGAGCTGGCCGAAAGTGCAGAAGAGGCCCTGGAGCTGATCAACGTTTTGGGGCAGCAGGAGGTGGATGTTCCTCTGATCATCGTGGATCAGATCATGCCCGCCATGAAGGGGGATGAGTTATTGATTGAAATTCATTCCCGTTTCCCGAAAACCTTGGGGATTATGCTGACAGGACAGGCGACTGCCGATCAGGTGGGCCGTGCCATCAACCAGGCAGATCTTTACCGCTATATTTCCAAACCCTGGGATGAGTACGATCTCTGCATCACCGTTAAGGAAGCTATCCGCAAATATTCCCAAGACAAACAGCTTCAGGAACAAAATGAAGAACTGCAGAAGATCAATACCATCCTGGAAATAAGGGTGCAGGAACGAACCTTGGAATTGCAGGCGGCCAAAGAGTCTGCAGAGCGAGCTAACCGAGCCAAAAGCGAGTTTTTAGCCAGCATGAGTCATGAGTTGCGCACGCCATTGAATGCCATTCTTGGGTTCAGTCAACTTCTCTCCAGGGAACCTGATCTTTCCCAGTCGCAGCGGCGGTACCTGAGCACCATCAACCGGAGTGGTGAACACCTTCTCACTCTGATCAACGATGTTCTGGAAATGTCGAAGATTGAAGCAGGCCAGATTATCTTGCAGGAAAATGCCTTTAATCTGGGACAGCTGTTGCAGGGATTGGGGGAAATGTTTTCGGTGCGGGCCGAGGCGAAACAGCTCAGGTTAAGCTTTTTCATCGATGCCTCTGTGCCCACCTATGTCTATATTGATGAAGGGAAACTCCGTCAGATTCTGCTCAACCTACTCAGTAACGCCATTAAATTTACCCATGAGGGTTGGGTTAAAGTCGATATTCATCGGGTTCTCGATCGGGATTATATGCTTTGCGTCAAGGTTGAAGATAGCGGTGATGGAATCTCTGCAGACGATCTAAATCGCTTATTTCAGCCATTTACGCAAACCAGCAGTGGCCTCAGATCTCAGGAGGGAAGTGGTCTGGGGTTGGCCATTTGTCGTAAGTTTATTGACCTGATGCAGGGATCCATTGAAGTGAGCAGTAAATTGGGGCAGGGATCTACCTTTACGATCATGTTGCCATTTCGGGAGGTAGACAGCTCCGAGATTCAGGAGAAACAGTTGGTCCAAAGGGTGATCAGGTTGGCTCCTGGACAACCCAGTTTTCGGATTCTGGTGGTGGATGATAAGGCGGACAATCGAGAGTTGCTCAACAATCTGTTGCAGGTGGTTGGGTTTGAAACCCGAGACGCGGCAAATGGGAAGGAAGCGATTGAGGTCTGGCAGGAATGGGATCCGCATCTGATTTGGATGGACATTCGGATGCCAGTCATGGATGGCCTGGAAGCCACCCGTTTTATTCGTTCACAATCCAACGGACAGGCAACTGTCATTATTGCTTTGTCTGCGAGTGTTTTGGGACTGGAACGGGAGCAAATTACTGCCGCAGGCTGCAATGACTTCATCTCCAAGCCTTATCAGGAGCATCAGATCTTTGAGGCCATCAGTCAATATTTAGGAGCCGAGTATATCGTTGCCAACGCGACATCATGGTCGATTCCTGCCTTTAACTGGACAGAAACTGATCTGGTGAAACTGCTGCAGCATATGCCCCAGCCCTGGCTCCAAAAACTGCGCACTGCCTCAGAATGTGTCGATGCTCTTGAGGTGCAACAATTGATGGAAACGATCCCAGAGACGGAAGGGACTCTACATCGGATCCTGACCTGCCTGGTGGATGAGTTCCAGTTTGAAATTATCCTTCGCTCTGTAGATAGCCTGTTATCGAGTAGTTCCTGCACCTAGATGCACATCAGGAAATAAGAACCACCATAGCTCCAAGCCGATCAAGCTGAGCCCCGCAACCGTGACACCGATTTTGGCTGCCAGGGGTTGTTCAATCCGTGCAAAGGTCTGCCGCGCTTGGGATGAAGCAGCTCGGGAACTGCTTGGAATCAGCAACGCTAACAGGATCAATGCCAGCAGCGCTGGATGCAGAACGATCCGTTTCATCGGTGGGCTCCTTGAGGCTGAAATTGACGGAGTCGTAGAGCATTGGTGACAACAGAAACAGAACTCAAAGCCATGGCGGTTCCAGCGATCATGGGATTGAGCAACCAGCCAGTGAAGGGAAATAAGGCCCCAGCAGCAATCGGGATGGCAGCGGTGTTGTAGATGTAGGCAAAAAAGAGATTCTGACGAATATTGGCCATCGTGGCCCGACTCAATTGGATCGCGGTTACGACTCCCAGCAGGTCTCCTGAGATCAGGGTGATATCACTGGCGGCGATGGCCACATCGGTTCCGGTCCCAATCGCAATTCCAACATCAGCACTCGCCAGAGCTGGAGCATCATTGATCCCATCCCCCACCATGGCCACCACCTTTCCACGCCGCTGCAGGTCCTTGATGTGATCAGCTTTGGCTTCCGGACGAACTTCAGAAAGGATCTGGGTGATGCCCACCGCCTCCCCGATGGCAGCAGCAGTACGGGGATTGTCTCCAGTCAGCATGATCACCTCGATGCCCATCTTTTGTAAAGCAGCCACCGCTTCACGAGAACTGGGTTTGAGGGTGTCAGCAATGGCAATGATTCCCAGTAGATCCTGATGCACCCCCAGCCCCCACCACGGTTTTTCCCTCGGCCTCCAGATTCCTCCATTGGTTTTGGAGAGGATCCGTCCGGATCCCTTCCGCCTCCAACCACCGCCGGGTACCCACTCTCACCAGCCGTCCTTCCACTTCCGCCTGTGCTCCCTGTCCAGGCACCGCGACAAACTTCTGGGCATCCGGCAAACTCAGGTTCTGAACCTGAGCATGAGCCACAATCGCCGAGGCCAGAGGATGCTCCGAGTGCTGTTCAACCGCAGCGGCCCAGCGCAACACTTGCAGACGGTTCTGATTCGAGGCGATCATCTCGGTGACCTGCGGTTTACCCAGGGTCAGGGTCCCCGTTTTATCCAGGATCACGGTCTGGATCTTGTGGGCCAATTCCAGCCGATCTCCCCCCTTGATCAGCACCCCCAGTTCCGCCCCTTTGCCCGTGCCTACCATGATCGAGGTGGGTGTGGCCAGACCTAAAGCGCAGGGACAGGCAATGATCAGCACGGCCACCATATTGATCAGCGCCAGCGTCAGATTTCCCATCCCGTTGAACCAAAGCACAAAAGTGAGAAGGGCAATGGCAATCACCACCGGCACAAACCATCCCGTTACCTGATCCGCTAATTGCTGAATCGGAGCTTTTGCCCCCTGAGCCTGTCGCACCAGTTGGATGATCTGAGCCAGAACCGTGTCGCGACCCACCCGTGTTGCCCGCAAAATAAAACTTCCCGTGCTGTTGAGGGTAGATCCAATCACTTCATCCCCCACCTGCTTGAACACGGGCAAACTTTCCCCGGTGACCATGGCTTCATCCACCGCCGAACTGCCTGCCTCCACCACTCCATCCACCGGGATCTTTTCCCCAGGACGCACACGGATCCGGTCCCCCAGCTGTACCTCCGCCACGGGAATATCCATCTCTTGACCGGAACGGATCACCCGCGCCGTCTTTGCCTGCAGCCCCATCAATTTTCGGATGGCCATCGAGGTTTGCCCCTTCGCCCGTTCCTCTAGCAAGCGCCCCAGCAGCACCATGGTGACCACCACAGCCACCACCTCGTAATAGACATCGGGATGCAATCCCTGCTGGATCCAGGCTTCTGGAAAAAACGTGGGAAAAAGCGAGTAGCAAAATGCAGCCCCGATCCCCAGTGCCACCAGGGTATTCATATCAGCAGTACGGCGTTTAAAGGCCGACCAGGCTCCCAGAAAGAAAGATTGTCCCACCCACAAAAGCATCGGTGTGGTCAGGATCAATTGCGTGTAGGGATGAGCCAGCCAGGCGGGGATCCAGGAAAGAGACAGCCCCAACATCATGGGCAGGGCCCCGATCATCAGCAGCAGGGAAATCACCAGTCCCACCCCCACCTTTAGACTGAGAACCTGGGTATGTCGGGATTGAGAATCAAGGTCTTGAGACTGATCGACCCCGCTGTCGGTTGTGATCTCAGAAGCTGAGTATCCTGCTGCAGCTACTGCTGCCGAGATCTCACTGGTCTGCACCGATTCGGACAGCACCTGGACGGTTGCCTCTTCTGTTGCAAAATTTACCGAGACCTGGATCACGCCAGGAACCTGCTGGATGGCCTTTTCAATCGCACGGGCACAGGCGGCACAGCTCATCCCCTCCAGTTTCAAGATCCGAGGAGGTGACACCTCCGGTGGACGGGCTCCAGAGGGATGTGGCTGCACTTGTTGAGTCATGATCAGTGCTCTCTTTGGATCGCAGTTGATTAAGTGGGGGGATAACCCGCGGCGGTCAGAGCTTGCCGCAGATCTGTCTCGGGGGTAGTGGAGACGATCAACACCTGTTTTGTGGTTGGATCCGCCTGCACTTCAGCGTTTGCATCCAGGTCCCGCACAGTAGTGGTAACAGTTTCGACACAGGCACTACAGGCCAGTTTGGGAATCGTAAACTCCAGCGTCATGTCTGCCTCGTTCCTGGAACAGATGGTGTCAGCATAAACTCTCCAGTCAACTGGAGGGTCAACCCTGAGGGGATGCGAATTCGTTATCTTTTTAAGCTTTGATTTGGCCTGCAGGGAACACTGAACCCCCATCTCCGGCATCAGAGGGAACAAGCTAAGATTAGAGAGTTTATTTCATCATTGAGCAAAGCGGCTATGACCGATGTGACTGTCTCCCGCATTCGCAACTTTTCGATTATTGCCCACATTGATCATGGCAAAAGTACCCTGGCGGATCGTCTGTTGCAGATCACTGGAAGTGTTTCTTCTCGGGATATGAAACCCCAACTGCTGGACAGCATGGATCTGGAGCGGGAGCGGGGGATCACCATCAAGCTGCAGGCCGCACGCATGAACTATCGGGCCAAGGATGGGAATGACTATATTCTTAACCTGATCGATACTCCGGGACATGTGGACTTTACCTACGAAGTCTCCCGCTCGTTGGCCGCCTGCGAAGGGGCACTGCTGGTGGTGGATGCCTCTCAGGGGGTAGAAGCGCAAACGCTGGCCAATGTCTATCTGGCCCTGGAGCATGATCTAGAAATTATTCCCGTCATCAATAAGATTGATCTACCTAGTGCCGATCCAGAACGGGTGATGCGCGAGATTGAAGATGTGATTGGACTGGATTGCAGCGGTGCGATCCTGGCCTCCGCTAAAACCGGATTGGGGGTGGAGGAAATTTTAGAGGCTGTGGTCGAACGCGTTCCCCCGCCGCGACATACCCTTGAGGAACCCCTGCGCGCCCTGATCTTTGATAGCTACTACGATCCTTACCGTGGAGTGATTGTCTTTATCCGTGTCATGGATGGACGGGTGAAAACCAAAGACAAAATTTCTCTCATGGCCAGTGGCCGCGAATATGAAATTGATGAGATCGGGGTCTTAAAACCGGCTCAAACCCCTGTGGCAGAGCTGCGTGCAGGGGAGGTGGGCTATATTAACGCTGCCATTAGAGCCGTGGAACATGCTCGGGTTGGGGATACGATCACCCTGGTCAACCGCAAGGCTCCTAACCCTTTACCGGGCTATACAGAAGCCAAACCGATGGTTTTTTGTGGTTTATTCCCCACCAATTCCGAGCAATATCCAGAACTCAAAGAGGCGCTGGAAAAGCTGAAGCTGAATGACGCTGCCCTCAACTTTGAACCGGAGGTCTCTGCGGCGATGGGCTTTGGTTTCCGCTGTGGCTTTCTGGGGTTGCTGCATATGGAAGTGGTGCAGGAGCGGCTGGAGCGAGAGTACAACCTGGATCTGATCATTACGGCCCCTTCGGTGGTCTTTATGGTTACCCTTCTGGATGGCACCGTGATCCGCGTGGATAACCCCAGTGATCTGCCCTCCCCCAACAACCGCCTCAAGATCGAGGAACCGATTGTCAAGATGGAGGTGATCCTGCCGGAATCATTTGTGGGCACCGTGATGGAGCTGTGTGAAACCAAACGCGGCACCTTTAAGGACATGCGCTACCTGGCCCAGAACCGCACCACCTTGGTGTACGAACTACCCCTGGCGGAGGTGGTGACCGATTTCTTTGATCAGCTCAAGTCCCGCACCCGTGGCTATGCCAGCATGGACTATCAATTTCTGGGCTACCACGAAGACAAAATGGCCCGTCTGGATATCCTGATCAACGGGGAAGTGGTGGACTCCCTCTCGACGATTGTTCACCAGGACAAAGCCTATCAGGTGGGACGATCCCTGGTGGCTAAGCTCAAGGAACTGATTCCTCGCCATCAGTTTGAAGTTCCCATCCAGGCGGCCATCGGCTCGAAAGTAATCGCGCGGGAAACGATCCCAGCCATGCGCAAAAACGTGCTGGCCAAATGCTATGGCGGTGATGTCTCCCGGAAACGCAAACTCCTGGAAAAGCAAAAAGAAGGGAAAAAACGCATGAAGTCGGTGGGAACCGTGGATGTGCCTCAAGAGGCCTTTATGGCTGTTCTCCGCCTCAACAATGAGTAATTAGATCTCCTTTAGACGCCCCGCTGCTGTTGCAAGTGCAGCTGATATTGCTTCTCCCGCTGCCGCTGTTCCTTTGTGGGAGTAAGGTGTTCAATGCAGTAGGGGCAACAGATCCCTTCCCGATAGGCAGGGGTTAATTTCTCGGCTGCAGAAATGGGATGACCACAGCCACGGCAAACATCATAGGATCCCAATTCCAGACCATGCTGCAAAGTGACTCGCTCATCAAAAAGGAAGCATTCTCCCCACCAGAGACTCTCCTGTGCTGGGATCTTTTCCAGGTACTTAAGGATGCCGCCCCGCAGATGATAAACCTCAGAAAACCCCTGCTGAATTAAATAGGCAGAGGCTTTCTCACAGCGGATCCCCCCGGTGCAGAACATGGCAATTTTGGGGTGTATGGCGGGATCTAGGTGCTGCTGCACGAAGCGAGGAAACTCCCTAAACGTTTGGGTCTCTGGGTTCAGTGCTCCCTGAAAAGACCCGATCCGCACCTCATAAATATTGCGGGTATCAATCAAGCTGATCTCTGGATCCGTGATCAACGAGTTCCATGCTTGAGGATGAACATAGGTGCCCACACCCTGACTGGGATCCACCTGCGATAGCCCGAGGGTTACAATCTCAGATTTCAGGCGGACTTTTAGACGTCCGAAGGCAGGCTTAGAGGCAGTAGAGACCTTGACCTCAATGTCCGCAAATCGAGGATCTTGTCTTAAATCGGCAAGGAAAGCGGCAACCCGATCTGCAGATCCTGCCAGGGTGGCATTGATGCCTTCACGGGCCAATAGAATCGTTCCCGTGAGTCGCTGGCACTGACACTGGTCCTGCAAAGTGTTCTGAAGGGCCTGATAGTCCGGCAACGAAATAAATTTATAAAAGGTAACGACCTGCTGATCCATGCTGTTAGTTGTTAACTGACTTGTGTGCTATGATTATAGGCCGTTGACCAGAATCCTGCGGGGAGGGTCAATTCCGCTTGGGGGTTTAGCTCAGTTGGTAGAGCGCCTGCTTTGCAAGCAGGATGTCAGGAGTTCGAGTCTCCTAACCTCCATTTTCTTTTGGGCTGCAAGTCTGAACCTTATTTGATCGACCCTTCCTGGAACGCTCAGGCGCACCGCTTCAATCGTTGGAGGGTTGGGAGCTTCAGTGGCAAGACAGGAATACAGTTAGACCCATTCCAAAAACATGCAGGTAAACCTTAACGGCCCACCAATGTGAAGGTGGGCGCAGGTTATTTAGCACGGATTTCACATGCTTTCGCAGAGGGCCCTAGGCAATAACTCAAGAGCAATCAGTGAGTAATAATGGCCTACAAACTTATGATTGAGCTAGGCATCCGCAGCCTCATTGGCAGTAACACGCTCGAGTTTTGATGTGCTTATAACCAAGTTTGATCTCCAGGATGTCGCCAGGTTTCAGCTTGGCCTTCTCAGTGTACGCTGATCCAATAATG
>JAAUUJ010000156.1 GCA_012030715.1 Synechococcaceae cyanobacterium SM2_3_1
TGGGCTGCCGTGGTGCGGGAGCTGGTGGACAATGCTCTGGATGCCGGAGCCAGCCATATTACTGTTGATCTTGCCTGGGACCGTTGGACCTTACGAGTTGCTGACGATGGGGAAGGCATGTCTGCAGCAGATCTGGAGCAGGCGGCTCGGTGCCATACCACCAGTAAGGTGGGGGCCACTGCCCTGCCCTTAGCCACAGCCTTTTTAGGCTTTCGGGGGGAAGCCCTGCACAGCCTCGCCCAGATGGGACAATTGCAGATCCAGTCCTGCGGCACCCAGGAACCTCACGGCTGGACGTTCATCTACCACCAGGATGGCACTGTCGCCTCTTGCTCCCCCTGTCCGCTAGCGCAGGGAACGGTGGTCACCGTCTCGGATCTTTTTGCTCCCTGGCCAGCTCGCCGCCATTCCCAATCTCCCCTTCGGCATCTCAGGGATGTGATCACGATGCTGCAATACCAGGCATTGACGCATCCCCATGTCACCTGGATCCTGCGCGTGGATGACAAACCCAAGCTGCAGCTCTGGCCTGGAGAAAGAGCAGCGGATGTTCTGAGCCAGATCTTGCCGCGTCTTCACCCTCAGGATTTGCGGCAGGTGCAAGGGGCTGGAATCACTGTTCTCCTCGCTTTACCCGATCGCTATCACCGACCGCAACCGGATTGGATCAAGGTGGCCATCAATCATCGCTTTGTTCAGGCTCCGGATCTGGAACAATGTCTGGTTCAGAGCTTTCGTCACTGTTTGCCCCGACATCGCCATCCTGTGTGTCTCGCCTTTTTGCAGATCGATCCTCAGCAGGTGGACTGGCACCGTCATCCAGCCAAATCACAGGTGCATTTGCTCAACCAGGAGCAGCTGCAAGCTCAGCTACAGGCATTAATGGCAGACTCACTGCAGATCACCAGTAGTCACCCCAGCCGTCGCACCACCAAGCTTTTGCAATTGCGGGAAGCTCAGGGTTCCTACCCAGGTGCTGATCCCTCCACCTGCAGATCGGTAGGCTCATCTCTCAGGGCACTGGCGCAACTGCAGAACACCTATATCCTGGCGGAGCATGCCACAGGGTTATGGCTGGTGGAACAACATGTTGCCCATGAGCGGATCCGATACGAAGAACTGCAGCAGCAGTGGGACTTGAAAAACCTGGAACCACCTCTGGTCTTGAGTGGATTGACGGAACAGCAACGGGAAACGTTGGCGCGATTGGGTTGCGATCCCGAGGCTTTTGGCGAGCAAATCTGGCTGATTCGACGTATCCCCAATCTCCTGCACTCATTAGAGGATCAAGAGCAGATGGCCCTCTTAACCCAACTGGGAGATTGCCCAGATCTGGAAGCTGCTCAGGTGATGGTGGCCTGCCGCACAGCCCTACGGAATGGCACCCCTCTGACCTTAGCGCAAATGCAGGACCTGCTGGATCGCTGGCAGCGGAGTCAAAATCCTTACACCTGCCCCCACGGACGCCCCATTTACCTGGCCCTCTCCGAAACCGATCTGGGCCGTTATTTTCGGCGTCGCTGGAGTATCTGTGAACCTGGACCTGGAGCCCATTTGTCTGCCTCAAAAGCTTTAGGGGACCGATTCGCGGACGATCTGCTCAATAGGGTTGGCGAATCTGCGCACTGATGCTCGGAGGACTGGTGGCATAATCAGTAAAAGAATTGCAAATCATCTGCACATCTGTGGGGAGAACATGGCTTATCTAGTGCAAGAGGAAACCTGGCTCCAGCGCCACTCCCGCCTGATCCTGACTATCCTGGCTGGACTGGGGAGTTTACTGACCGCTTACCTGACTTTCGCCAAGCTGACCAAACAAACAGCCGCCTTCTGTACTGGGGATGGGGGATGTGATCTAGTCTTAGCCAGCCGTTGGGCTACCTTTCTTGGTGTCCCCACTGCCCTGCTTGGCTTTTTAGGCTTTGCAGGGATCCTGGTCCTGGCCCAGCTACCGGATACACCCCTGGTGAAAAAGTGGCGCTGGCCTGCACTCTTTGGCCTCGTCAGTGCCATGGTCAGCTTTGAACTCTATATGGCCTACCTGATGGTGGGTGTCCTGAAGCAGTTTTGCCTCTACTGCACCGCATCTATTCTCCTAGTTGCCGGTCTCGGTGTGGTTACCCTGCTTGGCTACCGTTGGCTGGACTTGACCAAGCTCATCTTTAACTTTATCTTGATTGCCCTGATCACTCTGATCACCACCATCGGTGTTTACGCCAACCAAACCCCTCCAGCCAGTCCCTTTGCGCGGGGATTGGCCGAGCACTTAGAACAGGTTGATGGCGCTATGTACGGGGCTTACTGGTGTCCTGCCTGCCAGCAACAAAAGGATTTGTTTGGATCAGCCTTCAAAAATGTACCCTATGTGGAATGTTCTCCCAACGGTAGGGGAACCCCTCAGGCTGAAGAATGCAGTGAAGCAGGTGTTCAAAGCTATCCCACCTGGATCATCGACGGTCAGAGCTACCGAGGAGTACGTTCATTAGAAGCTTTGGCTGAGATCTCTGGGTATGAGGGTCCTGCCATTCAGTAATCTCGGCCTCGGAGAGCAATCTCCAGCCAGAATGGATAGGAGGTAAAGTTCTGTTCGCAATTCTTATGTTGCTTTAATTCCCTTTTATACTTTCTTTAGGTCTAGGCCTTCGGGAGCAAGAGTCGACCGATGCCTCAGAATCGACCCTGAATACATGCAGAGTTGTAACTATGCCCACTAGCCGTACCAAGAAAACTTCTGATCCCTCCAGCGAGGCTGAATCTGAAACCACGGAATCCCCCTCCACAGAAGAATCTGAGGCCAATGCAGTCCTGGCCCTCCAGTCGGGAGAGGCAGGGGGGATCCAGCCCTATGGATATCGGCCCACGGGAATCAGCACCTTCAAAATTGCGGAAGTGTACGGCCACAATCGTCCGATTTCGGCAGCGAGCTTACAGGTCGTGGAAACCTATGGTAACAATCGCCCCATTACCGCAAGCCAGATTCAGGTGGTGCACATCTGGGCTCCCCAGCGTCCCGTGACTGCAGATCAATTTCAAGTCGATCACATGTATATGCATAACCGACCCGTTGAGGCCTCGAGATTAAAAATTGCGGGAACCTATCTGAATAACCGCCCCATTGAAGCGGGTCCACGGTTTATCGAGAGTTCGATTCCCACCTGGCTGTCGTAAAGATTGCTTCAATATCCCGATCCAGAAGCGGATAGGATCGACTCCAGTGCACTACTTCCCAGCTCCCGGAAGCCAATATCACGGCGGTAATACGCACCCTCAAAGTGAATCTGCTGCACTCCTGCATAGGCGGTTTGCAGGGCTTCCGCCAGGGTCTCACCTTGACCAGTGACACAAAGAACACGCCCCCCATCGGTGAGGACGCGAGCACTTGCGGGGGATTGTCCAGGGAGCAGAGGCACGGCCAGACGGGTTCCCGCATGAAAAACATGGGCTCCGGTTTCGGCAACCTTCTCCAGGCCTGTAATAGGTTTGCCTCGCTCGTAGGCATCGGGGTAGCCCTGGGAAGCCATCACCACACAGGCTGTGGTTTGTGAGGACCATTGAATCTCGAGTTCAGCTAACCGCCCCTGCAGGCAGGCAAGCAGCACCTGATCAAGGGGGGTTTGGAGAAGGGGCAGGAGCACCTGAGTTTCGGGATCTCCCAATCGACAGTTAAACTCAAGCACTGAAGGATGACCATTGCTGCCAATCATCAGTCCCAGATAAAGCACCCCCTGGTAGACAATGCCACGGGAGCGTAAATGCTGCAGCAAAGGATCGATGATCTGGTGGCATATTTTGCTGACAAGCTCTGGAGGCACCACACGAGTTGCAGGGGCGTAGGCTCCCATGCCGCCAGTGTTTGGACCTGTGTCGCCAGCTCCCAAGCGCTTATAATCTTGAGCCGGAGGCATGACCACATAGGATTTGCCGTCACATAAGAGGAGGAGGGAAGCTTCCTCTCCAGGTAAAAACTCCTCAATGACCACAGTCTGCCCTGCAGGCCCCAGTTTGCCCTTTAACAACCCTTCCACCGCCGTCTCTGCTTCTTCTCGCGTTCGGGCAATCGTCACCCCCTTCCCTGCCGCAAGACCATCCGCCTTGATCACCACAGGCAAAGGATGATTGTGCAAATACTGAAGGGCTGGTTCCAGCTCATGAAAAACAGCAAATGAGGCTGTGGCAATCCCCGCCTCCTGCAATAGTTTTTTGGCCCAGGCCTTACTCCCCTCTAAGCGAGAGGCTTCCTGACTGGGTCCAAAGATCGGCAACCCTGCGGCCCGAAACCGATCACAGATGCCCTGGACGAGAGGCAGCTCTGGCCCGACAATGGTCAGCCCCACCCCCTGAACCGTGGCAAAACGCAGCAACCCCTCCATATCAGTTGCGGCTAATGGGAGGGCACGGCCTTTGGGCATCAGACGAATTCCGCCATTCCCTGGTGCACAAAAGATCTGGGTAACGGCAGGAGACTGCATCAATTTCCAGGCCAGGGCATGTTCACGCCCTCCTCCGCCCACAATTAACACTTGCATAAATCAATGCTACTGATAGGAATTGCCTGATTTGGGTATAGGAATAACTTCCAGTACTCTACTGGAGAACGTAACTTTCATTAGAACATACCGCTCCGGCGAACACCCGCAAGATTGACGCAGAAAGGGCAGGGAACAGGATGCTATTTTCCAGGCAGAGGCCGGAATGGAGGCAGTTCGACATTGTATCTGTCATCGCCGATCTGTTACGAAATAGATCATTGCACTGTTGATACGCTTTCCATGCTTGCATCTCAACTCAGCCCATTGGATAACGTCTCCAGCTTTGACCTTGTCATTGTCGGGGCAGGTCTGGTGGGTTCAACCCTCGCAGCAACGCTAGCGGGCACCTCCCTGCGCATTGCGTTGATCGAAGCCCACGATATTGATCGAGGCCCCGGACCCGATGGTCGTGCCAGTGCTCTAGCGTTAGGGACGACCCACTTACTGCAGCAAATCGGAGCCTGGAAGCGCATGCAGCAACTGGGGGTATCTCCCATCCACCAGATTCAGGTTTCTGATGGAGAGGCTCCCCTCAAGACCCAGCTGTGCCGAGAAGAGATCCAGGTGGAGGCCCTGGGATATGTGGTGGAGAACCGTGTCACCCTGATCTCATTGCAGGAGATTTTGGGGCGTGCCCAGAATGTGGAAATCATCTCGCCCGCTCGGGTTCTGGAGATGGAGGTGGATGCTGAAGGGGTGGACATTGGCGTGGACGGCCCCACTCAACGAAGGCTGCGCAGTCAACTGCTGATCGCTGCGGATGGCCGCAATTCGCTGCTGCGACAACTCCAGGGCATTCCGGTTTCAGCCTGGGGATACAACCAGATCTGTGTCGTCTCGCAGGTGGAGACGGAGAAAGGCCATGACCAGGTGGCCTATGAGCGCTTTCAGCCTCAGGGTCCTTTTGCCATCCTGCCCATGACCGCTGGAGAGCAGGGACATCCCTCCCATCGCGCCTGTGTGGTCTGGACTTTACCTGCTTCTCAGCAGGAAGAGGTGATGAGCCTTGGTGATCAGGACTTCTGCCAGGCTATTGCTCCAGCATTTGGCCCCCAATTGGGTCAGATCAAGACAGTATCTCCCCGATCCTGTTACCGACCTCAGCGACTGCATGCCTGTCAATACGTGACTCCCCGTTTTGCTCTGGTGGGGGATGCAGCCCATGCAACTCATCCAGTGGGGGGACAGGGGGTCAACATGGGCATGCGGGATGTCGCTCTCCTGGCCAGCTTGCTCTATAACGCTCAGCTTGGCTCTCAAGATCTGGGGAGACAGGCCCTCTTGCACCACTACCAGCGAGCTCGCCGGATCGAGAACTTGGGTGTTCTATTCGCTACCGATGTTGCCAACCACCTCTTCTCCAACCAGTTCCTACCGCTGCAATGGGGACGTCGTCTGGGCCTCTGGGGACTTAACCATGTTTCCCCGCTCAAAGCAATGATCATGCGACAGGCCATGGGCATTGCCACCTATCAACCGCAGTTGCATCCCGAGCTTCGGGGTCTGCCACCCCAGCCTTCCCCGCTTGATCTGGTGGGGGTTTGAACAACCAGCTTCTCCAATGGTTATCCTGGGGGCTCCTCATCTCAGGATCCCGACGTGGGAGATAATGGGTAACGGCTTGAAGGGGCTCAGGACTTATGAAAATTTCACTCAAGTGGTTGCGGGAACTGGTGGATTTCTCTCTCTCTGCCGAGGAGCTGGGGGAAGCCTTAACTCTGGTAGGGTTTGAGGTGGAAGAGATTGAAGACCGCACCCTTTGGGCCGATGGCGTAGTGGTGGGTCGGATCCTGCAAGCGGATCCTCACCCCAATGCCGATCGACTGCGAGTCTGTCAGGTGGATGTGGGGGGAGATCAACCCTTAAATATTGTCTGTGGAGCGGCCAATGCCCGTGCGGATCTGACGGTGGCGGTGGCTCAGGTGGGTACCTATCTGCCCCAGGTGGATCTGAAGCTAAAAAAATCCCAGTTGCGGGGGGTGGTGTCGGAGGGCATGATCTGTTCTCTGGCGGAGCTGGGTCTGGAAAAGAGTTCTGAAGGGATCCATGAATTTCCTGATGGGGTCTATCCTCTGGGCAGTGACGTTCGCCCCTTGCTGGGCCTGGATGACATCATTCTGGATCTGACCTCGACCGCCAACCGTGCCGATGCTCTCAGTATGGTGGGTATTGCCCGCGAAGTGGCAGCCATTACTCGCAACCCACTCCATCTTCCCCGCGTTGTTGCGGTGGCAGCCCCTGAAATTGCATCTCTGGCTCTGGAGGTTGCGGATCTGAAAGCCTGTCCAGCCTACAGCGGCACGTTGATCAAGGGGGTGCAGATTGGACCCTCCCCCGCCTGGTTGCGTCACCGTCTGGAGGCAGCAGGGACCCGTTCCATCAACAATGTTGTGGATATTACCAACCTGGTCTTGCTGGAGTGGGGCCAGCCCCTGCATGCTTTTGACTGGCAGCGCCTGCAGTTAGTGATCGGAGAAGTTCCCCTGCAGGTGGGAGTACGGATGGCCCGATCTGGGGAGCATCTCCGCACTCTGGATGGACAGGAGCGAGGGTTACAACCGGAAAATTTACTGATCACGGCGGCGGATCAGCCGGTCGCCCTGGCAGGGGTGATGGGGGGAGAAGACACGGAAGTTTGCTCAGAAACTCAGGATATTTTTCTGGAGGCCGCCCTCTTTGATCCGGTGGTGATTCGTCGTTCGGCTCGGCGTCAGGGCTTGCGGACGGAGGCTTCGGCCCGCTACGAGCGTGGCGTTGACTTTTCAGCCCTGTACACAGCTCGGGATCGTGCCATTCACCTGATCCTGGAGTTGGCGGGCGGCGAAGTGATGGGGCAGACCGTGGTCGATCAACGCCCGCCTCTGGAGCGACAAATCGAGCTGCGTCTCAGCCGCATGATCGATCTGCTGGGTGCCGATGTCCAGTCCAGGGATGTGGAAGAAATCCTGCCAGCTCTGGGCTTTCAGATGTCTGCCTGTGAGTTACGCCCCACTCCAGCTAAACTCACTCCAGAAGCCTCAGAATTTGCCACCAGTGCGCGTTGTGTCTGGCAGGTGCAGGTACCTCCCTACCGGATTCGGGATATCGAACGGGAAATTGATCTGATCGAAGAATTTGCCCGCCTTTATGGCTATGACCAGTTTGCCGAAACCCTGCCCCCCGAAACTGAGATTGGATCGCTTTCCCCCCGAGAAAAGGGGTTGCGCCTGATCCGCGAAACCTTTCGTAGTGTGGGGCTGACAGAGTTGATCCACATTTCCCTCTGTGCAGCGGCGGCGGATCTGGAGGCAGTGGCGATCACTAACCCCATGTCGCCTGAGTTTTCTGCCCTGCGACGACAGCTCTTGCCTGGCTTGCTGGAAGCTTTTCAGTACAATTGGGATCAGGGCAACGGTCCACTCTTTGGCTTTGAGATCGGGAAGATCTTTTGGCTCGAGGCAGGTATCTATCGAGAAGCAGAACATCTAGGGGGTATTTTGGGGGGCAATCCCACCCTCTCTGACTGGCAACACCGTAGCCAGGCCTTTGACTGGTTTGCAGCCAAGGGGGTGTTAACAGCAGCTTTGCAGCGATTGGCGCTCCCTGTGGAATTTAGACCCGATGCCTGCCTGCCGCAGTTGCACCCGGGTCGGACGGCTTCCCTCTGGCTCAGCGATCAATGCCTGGGATTTTTTGGTCAGCTGCATCCCCAAGAGCAACGGCAATGGGATCTTCAGGATCCAGTGTTTGTGTTTGAACTGGATCTGGAGCTGATGTTGAGAGATCTGGAACACCAGGGCGTGGTCCGCCATCAACCTTATTCCCTATATCCTCCCGCTGGCCGGGACATTGCCTTTTTTGCCTCCCTGGATGTGAGTGTGGCCAGTCTGGAGAATGCGATCCGGTCTGCGGCTGGCAATTTGCTGCGGGAAGTGGAATTGTTTGATGAATATCGCGGTACCGGAGTGCCTGAGGATCAGCGAAGCCTGGCGTTTCGTCTCACCTATCGGGCCCTGGATCGAACCCTAACCGACACCGAGGTGGAAGCAGCTCAGGATCAGGTCCGCCAACAGCTGGTGAATCAGTTCCAGGTGGTGCTACGCAGTTAGGCCACAGGATCACCCTCGTTCAGCCACGACAGGAACTGTCAGGTTATTTTCAGGCAGGTACTTTTGCACTACCGACCATCCGGTGAGGAGAACCCAGATCAGGGTCATCCCTAGCAGAACGTTCATGGCGATGTGAATGATCCGATGCTTGGGAGTCTGGATCCGCAGTCCAGTCCAGGCAGAGAGGAGGCTGAGACCCACCACCAGCAACCCTGCTGGCAAATGCCAGGAATGCCCCAGGCTACCAAAATGACCCAGAGTTCCGACAATGCCGATCAGCAGCAACAGACCAACGGTGGCCACCATTCCCACTCCCAGGCTGATGTGGGCAGTACGCAGCCACGCGACAGGGGGATCGGTGCCAAGGCGGCGGTGGCGGATCCAGAGTCCCAACAGCAGGAGGCAGCCGTACAGAACCAGGGTGACGCCCATGGACCAGGCCGCGATGCGCCAGAGCCAGAGGAAGGAGGGAAGATGCACAGACCGGAGAAAAAACCAACCCTCTCACTCTAGCGAACTCCCGATCGGAAAGAATTTTTGGGTTCCGGAGTTCTGAAGCTATGGTGACAATACCGCCGACAACACTGAGAACCATGCACGGGAAACACGTACTGCTGACAGGAGCAACGGGAGGGTTAGGTCTGGGAGTTACCCCCGCTGTCCTTGCCACCGATCCGGCTGAGGTGACCATTCCCTACCTATCCGAGACGCATCTGCAACGATTAACGACACGGCTGTCTACCTCTGATCAGCAGAAGCTTCGGGGGGTGCCCTGCAATCTCATGGACGAGGGTGAAGTCCGCAATTTGATCCAGTCGATGGCCCGAGTGGATGTGCTGATCCATCTGGTGGGGGGATTTGCCATGGGAAAACCCATGAGTACGGCTATGAGAACTGGCGCAAGGATTTTGATCTGAAT
>JAAUUJ010000157.1 GCA_012030715.1 Synechococcaceae cyanobacterium SM2_3_1
ACTAATTGATCTGCGCAGGACTTGAACTCCCCGGCAGATACAGGTTGATCCGGTCCTGCCACCAGCTGTTGTTCTCCACCTGACATGGTGGGCTCAAACTGTGGCACAGGCGGATGGTCTAGCATCGGTTGGATCCAGATCCAGCCCCAGTACCCGGTCACCCCCACAACACCCAAAATGGCAGTGGTCAGCATCAGTCGAGCCCAGGGTAGATGCAACAACCAGATCAGTAGAACTACAGGCCAGGCACGGGGAGGATCCAACGGCTCCGGCAAATGGCGACGCAGAAAATAGTTGCAGCGACGACAATAGTGCACCTGATCAGGGTTGACCCCATGGCAAACAGGACAGCGACGCATGCCAGAGCAAGGTTAAACAATCTGCTTTTGCTGCAATCATACTCAAATCTGTAGGGGCTGACCGCATAGGTTCATTGCCCTGACAGAGAACCACCGGAGAGCAGACCCGATCTATGCTAAAACCTGCATAGTTCAGCACCAGGCAGTCCCATGCGGATCTATCTAGAAAATATCTGCAAGCGCTATGGTCGTCGCGAAGTGGTGAGTGATGTCAGCCTGGATGTCAACCAGGGAGAAATCGTGGGCTTGTTAGGGCCCAATGGGGCTGGAAAAACCACAACCTTCTACATCATGACCGGCCTGGTGCAGCCCAATCGAGGCCATGTGTGGCTAGATAGTGACGATATCACCCACCTGCCGATGCACCGCCGGGCACAGTTGGGGATCGGCTATCTGGCGCAGGAGCCCAGTATTTTTCGTCGCCTCAGCATTCAAGACAATCTTCTCTTGATCCTGGAGCAGACCGGGGGTTCCGCGCCGTCTCTGGCAGTCACGAGTCACCCAGTTGCTGGAAGAATTCCGCATTACCCATGTCGCCCGCAGCTTAGGATTACAGGTGTCTGGAGGTGAACGCCGCCGTGCTGAAATTGCCCGTGCTCTGGCTGCAGGGGTTTACGGTCCGCAGTTTTTGCTTCTTGACGAACCCTTTGCGGGGGTGGATCCGATTGCGGTGGCAGACATTCAGGAGGTGGTGGCCAAACTGAAGCATCGAGGGATTGGGGTTCTGATCACAGATCACAACGTGCGTGAGACCCTGGAGATTACGGATCGAGCTTACATTTTGAATGATGGTGCGATCCTGGCCAAAGGCAGTGCTGCCGAGTTAGCAACGGATGCACTGGTACGTAAGTATTACCTGGGAGAAAAATTCCGCTTGTGAGCTTGTCTTCATCTGTTCGGTCAACCCGCCAACCCAGGACACCGATTCAGATCTCCCCCTGGTTATCTGCGGGGATCATGGATCGCTATCTCATCTCCGAGATGATCCTGCCCTTTCTCTTTGGTGTTGGGGCCTTCACTGCTCTGGTTATGGCCATTGGCTCTCTGTTTGAGCTGGTGCGGTTGGTGGCAGAATCGGGGCTGGCAATTACAGCCGCCCTGCGAGTATTTGCTCTGCGTTTACCGGGGATCGTTGTCCTCACCTTTCCTATGTCAATGCTGCTGGCAACCTTGCTGGCCTACAGTCGCCTCTCGGGGGATAGTGAAGTCACGGCGCTACGCAGTTGTGGGGTGAGTATCTATCGGCTCATGGTTCCGGCGCTGGCCCTGAGTTTGCTGGTAACCAGTGTCACCTTTCTCTTTAACGAGTTAGTCGTCCCCACCACCAACCGTCTGGCCACCGCCACCCTGAATCAGGCCCTGAACCGCGATCAACCCGATTTTCGCCAGGAGAATATTCTCTACCAGGAATTTGGGGAGATTACCCGCATGGAGCCGGATGGAGAGATCACCGCTCGCCAGGGGCTTACCCGCCAGTTTTACGCCCGTAGTTTTGATGGCAAAACCATGCGCGGGATCGTGGTCCTGGATTTTTCTAACGAGAATCTTAACCAGATCGTGCTCGCCCAATCGGGAGAATGGCAACCCCGTACAGGCAGCTGGTTATTTCAAGATGGCACCAGTTATCTGGTTTCTGAGGAGGGCACCTACAGCAACATTGTCACGTTTACCCGTCAGGAGATCCAGATGTCGCGGGCGCCCCTGGATATTGCCGAGGAGGTGCGATCTCCAGAGCAAATGAACATCAGTGAGCTCAGCCACTATATTCAGGTGATTGCCAGCTCGGGGGATGCTCAGGAGGTGCGGCGTCTGCAGGTCAGCCTGCATCTGAAATATGCTATTCCCTTTGTCTGTGTCATGTTTGCCCTGATCGGAGTGCCACTGGGGCTGCGTCCTCAACGTACCAGCTCTTCTCTGGGATTGGGGATCAGTGTACTGATCATTTTTGGCTATTACGTTTTTTCCTTTATTACCCAGGCATTGGGTCAAATCGGAGCGCTGGGACCTGCTGTTGCGGCCTGGCTGCCGAATGCGGCGGGATGTGTCGTCGGGCTGGGCCTACTGATCCGGGCTAATCGTTGATGTTTTTTCCGTTCAACAGGAGGACGAGAGCTCTTTCATGTGGGCTTGCACTGCCCTCTTTAAATGTAAAAAAACTCCCTCTGCCCAAAATCCTTCGCCTCCACGTCCCGTATGCAGCTGCAGAAATAGTGAAAACTGAGGCGGTACACCTGTGGCGATCAGGGTTAGATGATCACTGTGGTACTCCAGGGTCAGGACCTCTTCATCCACTAGATGATCCTGAGCCGCTTTGCAGCCTTGCTCCAGGTGCTGCAGTCCCAAACAAAAATCCTGCCACTCCCTCTCCGTCAGCTCCAATGCCCACTGATCACTGCCCACCAGAGCAGAATAGGGTTGCTGTTGGGGTTGATACCCAATCCGCCACCCTTCCCCCTTGAGCATGGGAGGGACCGATGAGATCATCTGCTCAGGTGCAATATCCACAGGCTACTGCAGGACTCCCTCTTCCCCTTCCATAACCGGCTCTATGCCTTCGACTGCCATGGGGAGCAACAGCCGCGAGACATTGCGGCCATCCTCCGCCTGAAAGAAGCTGAGTTGTCCACCCATACGATGGATCACCCGCTGACAGAGACTGAGCTCCAGTCCAGGACTCACAGAAAGCAGGTTCTTTGCCAGGGGATCGGTGTAGATGGCATACTCCGGATCCACCTGCAGTGCTGCCACCAGCTGGGGATCCATCTCCCCTTTATCCACCATGAGCAGTTCCAGAAAACTAGATTCCTCTTCCCGCAGCCACAGATCTAGACGCTCCTCCTGCTGACTGCGGAGCACCGCCGCCACCAGTACCTCGTAGATCACCATTCCAGACGTCCAGGATCTCCCATTACGGCGTATCCTGTTTCCCCATGCACCCGTGGCCACAGCTTGCGTTTCTGGACCAGCGCATCAGCCCGCCGCAGCGTTCGGCGAATGAGTGAGGCAATGGGGAAAGAGGTCTGCTCTGGATGAACTTCCCAGGCCTCTGAACGCAGGATCGACTGGGTGGGCAGTGTCAGATCCCGCAATCCCCGAGCAATTTCTACCACCTTCTGCCAGCGCTGACTTTCATCTTTGGTGGACTCTGAAACCTGCCCCAGACGGCGGAGACTATCCAGCAGAGAGGTTTGAAAATCCACCAGGCGACGGTGTTTGTACCAGTTCAACTCTCGCAGCGATTCGGCCCGCACCTGCAGGGTCTGGGTCCAGAGGATCCGCCGCCGCGACCATCCGCAGGTGTGCCCCAATAACGTTAGAGCTACCTGTTCTTCCGGTTCCCAGGCTTTGGCCTGCTGATCCCCGATCACGAGAATGCCAATCGGAGGGGTGATGCCATCCTGAACTCCCAAGGGTGTAGCCAGGATCCGCCCTAATCCCGGAGCGTTCAACCAGGTGCGCGTGGGCTTGGATAATTCCTCCACCGGCGACTCCAGCAGTCCAGTTTCCGACTGCAGACACTGGGCAATGAGCGGATCGGTGTAGGGGTTGATCGATTCGGTGGGAGTGATTTTAAAGTCAGCTGCCGTGGTAAACATCGCCTGTACCTGGGCTTCTGTCTCCCCTGGCAGCCAGCTCACAATGGTCACGAGAGGCGCAGCCAGCAGTTGTGACGTCAGCTCTGCTGTCAGATTGTAGATATCCTCCAGCGTCTGCAGGGATTGCAGCACCGTAGCGGCATTGATCAGGCCGTTGAACAGCAGATCCTGGCGCTGGAGAGTTTGTTCCATCCGTGATTGCCGCATCATCAGCCCCAGTTGTTGAGCCACGGCTCGCAGCAGTTGCCGTTCTTCCCGCGTCCAGGAGCGCCGATGCAGATGGGCCACCAGCAAAACGCCCTCAATAGTTTCATCCGAGGCACCATCGGGGCTGGTGTGGGCCATCATCAAGGCCTTCACTCCCACCGGATCCAGTTCTGGCCGCCAGGAAACTAACCGCAGATCCTGGGCATAGTTCTCCGCTGCGATTCCCTCTTTGCGCTTGAGATCATTCCAATCCTGCTCACTCAGAGGGCCAAATTGTTTAGGTAGGGGGATGCGGCCTTCACGACGGTGCTCTGCCAGAAGGGAAAACGTTTGAGAGGCAGGACGATAGAGTAACGCTATGCAGGCAGACACCTGTAACCGTTCCACGAGAGCAGTGATCGACTGCTGCATCGCCTGTTGCAAGTCCATCTGACTGTAGGTGGCCTCTGCAATTTGATCTAGCAGGGCACGGTGCCCTTCCACACGGCGGGTGGTAACATCCAGCTGATCCAGAGGCACGGTCAGAGCCAGCATATTCGCTGCGGCTGCCATCATCTGCCGATCCACATCCGACCAGGCTCGTGGCATATCCGACTCAGCGTTAATGAACCCGAGTAAGTCTCCTTCTAAAAGAATAGGAGCTGCCATCAGGGCCTTAACCCGCATCTGCTGCATTAGCTTGGGCGTAACTTCGGAGCGGATGGATCCTGCCTCTTCCGTAGCAGAGACCACCTGCCCATCCGCCAGCGTGTAGTACATGTCTCCCAGATCACGGGTGGTGAAAAATGTGGGTACCGGCCCCCCTGGACTAACCTTAGCCTGTGCACCTGTGGCGTGCTGTGGGAGAGCTGATACCGGTTTAACCGGAGGAGATGCCACCGCTCCGACTCCCTTATGGGGGACAAAATGATATTCTTTGCGGTCAAACCAGTAGGTGATGATGCGGCCAATGCCCACAAAATCCTGGAGGAGAGAGGTCACCACCTCTACCCGCTCATCCAGCGAAGTCAGATCCCTGAGGGTACGAGCCAGATTAGTAAGAGGATCATCCAGATGTTTCTCCAGCTGCTGCTTCCAGGTGGACTCCAGCTGGATTAAGGAAGCCGCCAGCTGTCCCAGCAAGATCCCCAGCAGGGCTTTCTCCTCATCGGTTGTGGTAACCCCCCACACCTGCGAGCCCAGCATCAAGACCCCAAGACAACGGTTCTGGTGACGCACCGGATGCAAGAGGCAGCCCTGGATCCCCCCCAGGCGTTTGGCCTCCCGTTGCCAGACCCCCATGCGCGGCTCCTGGGACATATCCGGCAAACTAATGGGGCGCTGCTCAATCACCACCTGTTCCATAATTTCGCCAGGATGGAGCGGGTGAACCGAGGTAAGCAGAGAAATATCTTCCAGGAGCGTTACCCCACCCTGACCGAGGAGCTGATGATTCTCGTAATCGTAAATGGCTAGCCAGATCAGAGGGGCAACGAAAACGTGGCGAATGTAACCCAGGGTCAGATCAATGAGAACACGAGAATCCGTTTGTTCCCGCATTTCCTGAAGGACAGCCTGGAGAGCAACAAGCGGTTTTTCCGGTAATGATTGAACCATGGTGAGGGTGCCAATCCAAGTCTGAGTGGGGTCCACTTGCTTTGAGCTTAGCGAGAGGAGAAGAGACTGTACACCCCTGCAGCCAAGTGGAGAGTTGAGATCTTCCTATTGAACCTCATCCAGAACTTGATTTGCCAGATCCAGAAACTTTTCACGGATCAGATACGAAGTATTACCCACCCATTCCTGCAACTTCACCACATAAATCTCCGAAAGTGCAGGTCGTTGCTGCAGATCGGCAGAAGTGGATTTCACCAGAGCCAGAACCGATTGCTGCTTCACAATGGCATCGTAACGAGGCTGATTCGGCACCCGGAACATGAAGGTCAGTCCGGTTTCATCCCCAATCTCGATCTCCAGCTGTCGTTCTCGAATCTCCTCAATATAAAGTTCTCCCGCTTCATCCATACGCTCCCGTTCTTCTACTAATACGGTTAGCCGTCTGAGCCGGAGAACTTTGCCAAAGAATAAGCCTGTGTAAGGAATATCCCGAAACGCCAGATTTCGCCGTCCGATGACGTAGAGGGGTCCAAATAAAAAGGGATAAAGTAGGGCCAAGAATCCCCCCAGGAGGACAATTGCCCCGAAGAAACCTACTTCATCCTCGGTGAATAAACGGGAGAGGAGGAGGAGCAATCCACCCACCAGCAGAGAGGTCAGGATCCGGCCCGTGCTTCTCTGCGGATCACTCCAGTACTCGACATACTGCTCCCATGTGGGGGCAATGGGAAGCATCTCATCTGCCTCCTCTGGCCGCAACTCAATCAGCATGACTCGGTGACTGCATTCGGAAGGATATCCTCGGCCAGCTTACCCCACTTCGGGGGTTGCTCATGCATAAAGTCCAAAGGGATCAACCTCTGGCAACCTGAACTTGAGACGCTTCGCTCTTCCTCTACAATTGATCTGGTTATAGTACCAACTGGGTTATGTCCTCAACTTCTGCCCCCACATCGTCAGATCGGCCACTTCGCTACCGTGTTGTCGGTTCCCGTCGCCCCAGCGTTTATTTTTGGGCCATCGCACTGACGGGGGGTGGTTTGGGCTTTGCCCTGGCTGGCCTTTCCAGTTATTTGGGCCAAAACCTCTTGCCCTTCTCAGATCCCAGTCAGCTGGTCTTCATTCCCCAGGGCATTGCCATGTCCTTTTATGGAGTGCTGGGATTAGCTGTGGGAGGTTATCAGTGGCTAAGTCTGCTCTGGGATCTGGGGGGAGGGTACAACGAATTTGACCGCAGTCAAAAGAAGGTCACGATCCTGCGGCGGGGCTTCCCTGGTAAAAGCAGCGAGGTGAAGCTGGAGTATGACTTTGCCGATATCCAGAGTCTGCAGGTCCAGCTCAAAGAGGGTATCAATCCCAAACGGATGATTTATCTGCGGGTCAAAGGGCAGCGGGATATTCCTCTCACCCCAGTCGGACGGCCCCCCAGCTTGATGGAAGTGGAAATCAAGCCGCTGAGATCGCCCGTTATCTGGATGTAATTCTGGAAGGGATTTGATCTTGGGATCTGGGGGTGTTGATGCTAGACTGGCAAAGCGTCGTAAATACCCCTACGCGACTCGGGGCGTAGCGCAGTTTGGTAGCGCACCACTTTGGGGTAGTGGGGGTCGTGGGTTCGAATCCCGCCGCTCCGATCCATCAAGAGACACCTGGAGCCCGCTCACTGAGCGGGTTTTCGCTTTTAGAGCAAGGGTCCAAAGTGTTTGTGCCGATCCACTGACCGAAGCAAGCCCCAAAGCCTTTTACGCGCCAAGAGATCGGAGCCATTATCCAGGCGTTTCGCTCTGATCGTCATTTCGGTCACTACGCAGATTTTGTGGAGTTCTTGTTCGGCACTGGTTGCCGCATGTCTGAAGCTATCGGATTGTTATGGAAGCACATCAGTGATGACTGCTCCTCTGTATGGATCGGGGAAACCCTCACCCGGGGCCAGCGGAAGGCAACGAAAACAAACCAAGCTCGAACGATCACCCTAACCTCACAACTGCAAACTCTTCTCAAGGAAAGAAAGAATAAGGGAGGGGAACCCAATGATCTGGTTTTCACAGCGGCACGGGGTGGTCCGATCGATGATCACAACTTCAGGAACCGAGCTTGGGTCAAGATTCTGATGCAGTTGGAGATTGACTATCGCAAGCCCTATACAACTCGTCATACTTTGATCAGTCATGTACTACGGTCTCTATGCGGCGGTTGAGGGAAGCAGATGCGGATGTGAGTTGATGAAACATGGCAAAACCTCCTGGGCATCATCAAAAATCGGATCAGGGTTTGTGGTGCTAGATCCCGAACGCAACCTCAGTTCACCTTCCTCAGATGGCGGATCTCAATTTCATGGGGGTGGAGCCACTTTTCGGTAGTAACGGTGGCCACTTGATCGTTGATGGAGAGGACTTTCAGATCCCGTCCCCAGCAGGTGACATTCATAGTTCCCTTGGGGCCGCGGTACCGACAAATGTCGCCAACCATGATCCGATGGGTAACCTCTCGATACTTCGTGTCCAGACGGGCAGGATCCTTGCTGGAAGAGGATTCCACCTTGGCGCACACCCTAAAGCAGAATTTGACTGTGCCAACGGACCAACGCCTTGTGGGGAGCGGGTTTCATCCCGTTGGTGCACACCCTGCGCTTGCTTCCATGTAAACCTCGGTTAGCTTTGTTACTTGCAGTTATGGGTGAAGTCTTTTTACCTCCACCTGGTGGAGCTGTGGCATCCCCTGATCCTTTACTCCAGGAGGCAGAATGAGGTGATAGCTCACCCGACTCCGATCGAGACCATGCCCCCCCCTCGCAAGCCCGTCTTCATCGAGCGGATCTTTCCGGTCAAGTTGCTCTACCAAAAGGTGTACGACAAACATGGGCATCCCAAAAGTTCGGATAGTTCCCAATATCTAGGGAGGTACGGTTGGAGAATCAAAGTTGGTTTGACGTAACGACTCCTCTCGGGTTTACAGTGCGAACGTCTGAAGACTACTGGCAAAAGCTGGTTGCCAAGTATCCCGATCTGAGTCAAAAACACTCTGTTGTTCAGCAAGCCCTTAGGACTCCAGATGAAGTACGTCGTAGCATTAAAGACTCTGGGATCTTGATCTTCTACCATTGATTAGGGAGAAACGGTGGATGGTAGCAGTGGTCAGGCAACTCAATGGAGAAGGCTTTTTGATCACAGCCTATCAGACAGATGCCATCAAAAAAGGAGAACAGGTATGGATAAACTGAAGGTCTACTACGAACCCGAGACAGAACTGTTGACTATTTTTTGGCGGGATCCCTCACCTGACCAGCTTGGGATCGAGCTGGATGAAGATATTGTCTTGTTTAAAGATCCGGCTACAGATAGTGTGCTGGGTATGGAGTTGATTGGGTTTAGAGAAGGGGATCTCCGTCTGCAACAGTTATCTTCTGTTGAGGGGACAGGGTAAACGCATCTAAACTTGTATACTATTTAGCAGAATCTTGAGCAAATACTCGTTATCCATCGCTGCCTTGTACCTCTTCATCCTCTGACTTCCCTTAAAGCTACGTTCCTGGTTGAGTAAACTGATACTTAATCGCCTCAATAGAGCAAAGTTCTCTCCACTATGCCCTTTCCGGATCCGGCTCGCATCTTCTCCGTAGGTGACATCTAAGGTCCAGTGCAAAGAGTTTTCTATCCCCCAATGACTTCTAATAACTCCCGATATTTGTTTTGCGTCATTCCCGAGGCTAGTGATATAGAACCGAGTTTCCTCTGTTTCTTTGTTCCACAACTTCCTATGACTTCTCA
>JAAUUJ010000158.1 GCA_012030715.1 Synechococcaceae cyanobacterium SM2_3_1
CTTTGTTTTCCTCAAGACGGATGGCAAATTCTGATTTTTCTTGCGTTCCGCACCGTGCTGCCCTGGGGATTACTATTTTTAGGGCGTTTGCGGGTGAGTCCGGGTAAATCCAGACCCCCAAAACGGCGAACGACTTTCAGGCGCGGGCCGGTGAAACGAGACATGCTGATCCTTCTCCACGAACACAGAGGCTTGGGTTGCTAGAGTAAACAGTTTATAGGACCTGAGCAGGTCCTGAACAAAATTTTGGCAGCGATCTAATATCATACATCTGGTCCTTAAATTTTGCAGCCATGATCCAGCAGCTTGACCCTTATCTGCGGATGCTCGGGCAGCAGCCTTTTCCCTTGAGGCTGGGGGGGTTTCTGGCGGCAGTACTCCTGGGGGTGATCCCGATCGCCGCCCTGGTGATCGGATTTCCCCGCCTCGAATCTATTGCCTGGATTCCGCTTTACCTCTGGTTGCTGACACTACTACAGGGTTGGAGTCATCGCATCCGGCAAAGAAATCTCTGGGGCACCTATGGTTTGACTCCCTCTCGTCAATGTTGGCAGGACCTGGGTCAGGGGTTGGGATTGGGCCTGCTGGGGCTATACGTCATGTTTTTTCTGGAGGGGATCTGGGGATGGCTAACCTGGCAACCTGTGGCGATCAGGGATCTGCTTTTTTATGGGGGAGTTGGCGTGTTGCTGGGACTGGGGGTTTCGCTGGCGGAAGAACTTTTGTTTCGGGGCTGGCTGCTGGATGAGCTCCGACTCGATTACGGGAATCTCTGGGCTAGCCTGGAGGCGATGCTCGGGTTTGCGATCCTTCACTTTATTCGGCCTCTGGAGGAGATCCTGCGTACCTGGCCTCAGTTTCCAGGATTGCTGCTGGTGGCCGCCGTTTTGATTCTGGCGCGGCATCGGACTCAGAACCGTTTAGCGCTTCCTCTCGGTCTCCATGCCGGTTGGATCTGGGGCATTAGCTTGATCCATAACCTGGACTGGATTCGCTACACTCAGCAGGTGCCCGCCTGGGTGACGGGGATTGATAACAATCCTCTGGCTGGTCTGATGGGATGTGGGTTCCTGATGCTGTCAGGGGGTCTGGTCTGGCTACTCACCTCACCTCGCTCTCCTCTCCAGGACTCTCAGTAGCCTCCAGATTTATCCTGCCTCTCACCATCCAGATGTGGGGAATTCCGGCTTCGTTATAGAGATTGCCAACGGCCTGCCAACCCAGACGGCTGTACCAGGCACGCAGATAGGCCTGGGCGCTCATGGCCGCCGATTGATCCCCTAGCAGCTCATGAATGTAGCTCATCATCTCGGTTCCCAGTCCCTGCCCCTGCCAGCTGGGGTGGACCGCAATCCGACCAATCTTGATGGGGTGCTGATCCATAAACAGCCGCGCCGTGACCACCAGTTGCCCCTCAAGATCGCCCAGCACATGCACGCACTCTGGATCGAGGCCATCCACTTCCGGTTCTGCCGTGATCTTCTGGCCACAGACAAATACCAGATTCCGGAGCCAGAGCACCTCATAAAGCTCCTGTAGCGTCAGAGCCGCAAAAGCAGAATGCTTAAGGTGCAGATTTGGCATGAGGGCATGACTCCTTTATCCCGGACTCATGGCCGGATCACTGGATCAGAACCTTCTTAAGATCCAGTCGGGAAAGAACGGCTGACCCGCCATCCCCCGCAGGGTGAAGTGAATAAAGAACATCAGCAGGATAAACCCGATCCCCACACCCGCTCCAGCCAGAGGACTCTTGCGGGCAAAATTAGCAAAGGGCCGAATGCCTACCCAGACTCCTCCCAGGAGGATTGTGATCAAATAGAAGGGGTAGCGGGAAACGTTCTCCACAAACTGATCTTCCAGCTTGCGGGGGGGGGGTTGGGGGGGCATAAACTCATCTTGGAGACAGCGTTGATCCTCAGTCTGGCACAGGTCTAACCGGTGTTTCGCATCCCGGCAGCAATGCCGTTGATCGTTAACATGGCACCTCTCAGAAGTTCAGAGCGGCTGTAGCGGGTGCGGGAGGTGCGACGGCCATCATGATGTTCCCGCAGGCGTTTGAGCAGTGAGACCTGAATGTAACCCAGAGGGACAATGGAACGATTGCGCAGGTGAACCGAGCGTTGCAGACGGGGATCATTATCCAGCAACTGTTCGTGTTGAGTGATATCCAAAACCACCTGACGGGTGCGGTGCATCTCGGTGGCGATCAGATTAAACAGGTAGTCTGCCGTTTCTCGGCGCTCAGGGGAGGTCAGCTCATCCACATAATGCTGGGCAATCTGGAGATCGACCTTGGCCAGGGTCATTTCCACTTTGGAGATCACCATCCGGAAGAAGGGCCAGTCACGGTAGAGAAAGCGCAGTTGACCCAGGTTGAACTCTGGAGCCTGATCAATGTAGCCCTGCAACGCCGTCCCCACACCGTACCAGGCGGGGAGCAAGACACGCATCTGGGTCCAGCTGAACACCCACGGGATCGCCCGCAAGCCACTCAGATCTCGCTTGCCACCGCTGCGCCGCGCCGGACGGGAACTGATCTGCAGCTGACTGATCTCCTCAAGTGGAGTGACTTCATGGAAGAAATCCAGAAACCCTTCCTGTTCATAGACCAGAGAGCGATAGGTCTGCCGGGCCACATTGGCCAGATTCTCCATCAGTCGCGACCATTCGTCATAGTCCTCGGAGTAGTTGTGCAGCAAACTGGCCTGAATCACGGCACTGGTGACGGTTTCCAGGTTGTAGACCGCTAGATCCTGCAGCGAATATTTGGAGGCCAGCACTTCCCCCTGCTCGGTGATCTTGATCCGACCCCCCACACTCCGCCCAGGTTGGGCCAGCACCGCCTCATACGCAGGCCCACCGCCTCGACCGACGGATCCCCCCCGACCATGGAAGATCTGAATCTTCACCTGGTAGCGATCCACCACATCCTGGAGCGTCTGCTGAGCTTTGTAGATCTCCCAATTACTGCTGAGGAAACCGGAATCCTTATTGCTGTCGGAGTAGCCCAGCATGACTTCCTGCAAATCCCCCAGATGGTGCAGATAACTGCGGTAGAGGGGCAGATCCAGGATCGCAGTCATGACGTCGGGGGCACGGCGCAAATCTTCGACAGTTTCAAACAGGGGTACCACCGCCAGGGATCCAGTGCCGGTAATCGGATCGAAGAGGCCCGTCTCTTTTGCCAGGAGCAAGACCTCCAGCAGATCGCTGACGGAGCGGGACATGCTGATGATGTAGGTCTGACAGATCTCCTGACCAAATTCCTTTTGCAGGCGGCGAATAATCCGAAAGGTATCGATCAGTTCTTGGGCCTTGGGGGAGAGCTGGACCTCAGGGGGCCAGAAGGGACGGCGGGTCTGCAGCTCCTGCAATAAAAATTTCACCTTTGCCGCTTCCGACATTTCGTTGTATGGCGCGGAGAGGAGATGAAGATAGTCAAAAACCTCTGTCAACACTTCTTCGTGATAGCCACTGTCCTGGCGCACATCCAACTTGGCCAGATAGAACCCAAACACCTGCACCTGGGCAATCAGATGATTCAACCGGCGGCAGGAAAGCCCGGTGGCCGCCAGACTGTCCTGGATCAAAAGTAATTCATCCAGAAATTCCCTGGCGCTGGTGTAAGCATCTTCGACCAACAATGGCTCTGTGGGATGTTGCTTCAAGCGTTCATTGCGCTCTCGGGTCAGCTCCAGTTTGCGTTGAATAAATTTTAATTTCAGGCGATAGGGTTCCTGACGATAAGTCACTGAATAGGTGTCATAGATCTCCGGGAATCGATGCTGATCCTGCTCCAGCGTATCCAGGAGGCGACTGTCAACATCCCCCCAGTGCAGCGAGACACTCAGGGTTTTGGTCACCTGTTTGATCGACTCCAGATATTTACCCAGCACAAGATTTCTCTGGTAGATCGCGGTTTGCCAGGTTACCTCTGCCGTTACGGAAGGGTTGCCATCGCGATCTGCTCCCACCCAGGATCCGAAGCTGCAGCAATTGGCAGCTGGAGGGGCCACATGGGGAAACGCCGCCTTCAAAGAGTTGCACAGATGTTCATGTAGTAGGGGCGTCGCCTGAAACAAGACTTCTTCAAAGTAATGGAGAGTATAGTCAACTTCATTCAATACTGTGGGAGGGACCTGGTGCAGTTCATCAGTGCGCCACCAGAGCAGGATCTCCTCCGCCAGTTGCTCTCGCAGCGTGGGCATTTTGGCCCGATCCATCTGCTCAGCCCAATCCAGTTGTCCGAGTAACCCGGAGAAACTGCGCTGCTTTTCCCGAATCGTATGGCGAACAATTTCTGTGGGATGGGCTGTGAACACCATGCGAATGCTCAGATCCGCCATCAGCCTCTCGATCCAGGCAGGAGGAACATTCTGGGCTTTCAAATAGGGCAGGAGCCTCTCTAATTTCTCATGCTCCCGTACCGATTTTTGGTGACCATTGCGAACCGCCAGATCGGCCTCCGTGCCCCGTTCGTAATGCTGCTCCACAATATTGATCAGCTGAAAGAAGAGGGCAAAGGCTCGAGCCGCCTGAATCGCCTCATCCAGACCCAGGTGTTCCACAATTTGTAGGACCTCTTCTGGAGGTTGGGCGGGGGCCTGTCCATCGGGAGAGGTGGCACGCAACAGACGCAGGAGATCCAGCAGACGCGGACCACATTCCCTTTCCAGCACAGATTCCCACAGCTGCTCCACCATTTGTAATCGCAGATTCAGCAGGGAAGGGCTGGAGGGCCGATCCACCTTAACCGCTCGGTCCAATTCCGCCTGCTGTAAACCAGAAGCGGAGCTAGGGGGGTCTCCGATCCATGCAGAGGTAGTGAGGCTGGGCAGGCTGGTCATGAGCAGTTTGCTCCGGCACTTAATCTTGACAACTTACTATTAGAACCTGTTTTTCAGGCTCGCCGATGTAACTGAGAACACGGCAAGACCTTCGATCTCTACCCGATGGTATCCCAAGGATCCCTGATGACCGGATCATGAAGGATTGTCTACCACTGAATAATCTTGTTCTTGACAGCGATCATGCACATGGCCACCCTGGCATTGACCTCTTCCTCCGCATCCAGAACATCCAGCTTCTCTTTCAGGCGTTGGATACAGTTCTGGACAGTTTTTTTGCTGGTGTGAATCCGATCCGCAATGGCTTGATCCGTCAGGGCTTCCTTGCAGAGAAGGGTCAGCACCTCGATCTCTCGCTCTGTGAGTTTGGTTAACCCCCGCAACTCCCGAGGCATCCGTAGTTCACCGTTCAGGGCACTTTTGGCGCCCTCCAGAAAAACACTGCGCCGTTCCATTTTGTTAACTGCGGCAAATCCCCCCTGGTGCTTGCTGATCAACCCCACCAGCGGCGTCAGCAATAGTGGTTCGCTGGAATAGGCCATGACATTCAAGGTGGGATAGGTTTCGAAAATATGGCGCAATAGCTCCAGTCCTGGTTCTGCTGACTGTTCCCCACTGTTCTGGCCGTAAAGGATATCCGTAACCACCAGATCCGGTTGCTCCCGCTTCAGGCGGGCCTGCGCATCGGTGGGTGAGCTAACAATGATGCATTCCGCCTGATTTCCCAATCGCTGTAGCCATTCACAGTTATTCTGGGCAACTTCGGGATGATCCTCAACGATCAAGAACCGAAGGGCAACACCCTGTCCTTCACTCTCACTCATCCTGCTGTCTCTCACCGCAACTGGTCATTAGTCTACCCTGTCCGACTCCCATCCTCCGGGGGCATTAGCCTCAATCCTGGGAGGACAGAACCGTGTATGTGCCCTCAACAACAGTGCTACGGTTAAAGATGAAATGATCATTTCCCCACTGCACCCGCCTATGACCGCTGTAGAAGGCTCCAGCCTCTGGCCGCAATTGTTGCAACAGCTTTTGGATCGACAGTCGCTCTCCGAGGCTCAGGCGGAGTTACTCATGAATGGCTGGCTGGATAGCGAAGTCCCGGATGTTCTGTCGGGAGCGATTCTGGCCGCGCTGCAGGCCAAAGGGATCCGTGCCTCTGAACTGGCGGGGATGGCGCGGGTGCTGCAACGAGCCGCAGTCGGGGAAGCCGCCAACTTGCCGATTTTAGTGGACACCTGTGGCACAGGTGGGGATCATGCGGGCTCATTTAACATTTCAACCGCTGTGGCGTTTGTGGTCAGTGCTGCGGGAGTCCCAGTGGCCAAGCACGGGAACCGCTCGGCCTCCAGTAAGGTGGGCTCTGCCGATGTCCTGGAAGGATTGGGGATTCATCTGGCTGCCCCCGGTGAACGGATCCGCGCCGCTCTGACTGAAGTGGGCATTACCTTTTTATTTGCCCCCAACTGGCATCCAGCGATGCGGGCCGTGATCCCCTATCGGCGTGCCCTTAAGGTGCGTACCATTTTTAATCTCCTGGGCCCGTTGGTGAATCCCCTGCGCCCCAACCGTCAGATTATTGGGGTCTATGATTCCAAGCTGGTCATAACGGTGGCTGAAGCCCTGAGTCTGCTGGGAGGTGACCGGGCCATCGTTCTCCACAGTCGGGAAGGGTTGGATGAAGCGGGGCTGCTATTGCCGACCGATCTGGGCATGTTGCAGTCAGGTCAGGTGACGTCTTTTCTCTGCTAGCCTCTGATTTTGGCCTCACACCGGCTCCTTTGGCAGATCTCAAGGGTGGGGATCTGCAGGACAATATTCAGATCATGCAGCAGGTGTTACAGGGGAAAGGAACCCCAGCCCAGCAGGATGTGGTGGCTCTCAATAGTGGTCTGGCATTGCAGGTGGCAGGCAAGGTAGACACCTGGGCTCGGGGAGTCGACATGGCTCAGATCATCCTCCGTGAGGGAGCCGCCTGGGAGCGTTTAACCCAGTTACTAGAATTTTTGCGGCCTGATTAGCTTCCGTCAGGCTGTGACTTAAGGTTTGGAAGTAGACAGCAAAGCAGAAGCCTGCCTGGCCAGGGACTGCTGTTTTTGATAAGTGTCACAGAGATCTGCCAGAAAGCAGGATTCACAGAGAGGTTTACGAGCATCACAGATGGCCCGTCCATGTTCGATCAGGCGAATTGACCAGTTTTCCCAATCCGGACGGGGTAGCAGCTGCATTAGATCTTTTTCGATGCGGACCGGATCCTGATGAGATGTAAGACCAAGCCGAGCACTCAAACGCTTGACGTGAGTGTCGACCGTCACCCCAGCATTGATGCCAAACCCATGCGCCAGGACCACATTGGCGGTTTTGCGGGCCACACCGGGCAACGTCAACAACTCAGGCATTGTCTGGGGAACCCTGCCCTCAAACTCCTCGACAATCTTGCGGCTGGCCTCCTGAATATGTTTGGCTTTATTCCGGTAAAAGCCTGTGGATCGGATCAGTTGTTCAAGCGCAGACCGATCGGCAGTCGCCAGTGCCGGGGCATCGGGGAAGCGACGAAATAACTCAGGGGTCACCATGTTGACCCGTTCGTCTGTGCATTGGGCCGACAAAATTGTAGCCACCAGCAGCTGCAAGGGGGTCTGATAGTGGAGGGAACAGGTGGCCTCTGGATAATGTCGTTTCAGCAGGATCAGAATTTCTAGAGCCCGCTGTTTCTTGCTGCGCTTCTTTGCCATTCACCCGGCTCCGGTGACGATGGCAATCGTATCTTTAAAAATCAAAACAACCCCCAGGCCTAAAATCAGCACCAGTCCCGTTTGCATCACCCGTTCCTCCAGTTGCTTGGGGAGTCGTTTACCCCGCAGGGCCTCCAGCAGCAGAAAAGCGATATGTCCTCCATCCAGGGCTGGCAGCGGCAAAAGATTGATAATGGCCAGGTTGATACTGATCAGGGCGGTGAAGTTAAACAGGCTGGCCGCATCCGATTCCGCCAGATCGGCGCCAATTTTGATGATCCCCACCGGACCGGAGACCTGATTGGCGGTAGTGGCAAAATTCTGAATCAGCTGCTTGAACCCCTCCACATTGATCATGACCACACGCTGATAGGCGTTAGAGGCCTCGGCAAAGATTTGCAGGGGATGATCTGGGGGCCTGAGAACCATCTGCAGGTTAGGTGCTAGATTCACGCCGATCACGGGCACACCTTCTGAGTTGACCTGGGGTTGCACCGAGAGCAAGAGAGTCTCTGAGAGACGGGGGCGCAGCACCCGCAGATCCAGGGACTGATTCTGGTGCTCCTGAACCAGGGCTTGGAAGGATTGAATGGCAGTTTCGGCTTCGGCGGGGGTGTCTACCCACTCATAACTTTGACCCCTGGCAGCCAGCAGCACATCCCCAGCCTCTAAACCCGCCGACTGAGCTGGACTCTCCGGAATCACCTGCGGGATCAAGATCCCAGGATGCTGATAGGCACCAGGACTGGGAATGCCAATAGTGGTAAACATCAGCACCAGCACCAGATAGGCAAACACCAGGTTGGCCAGCACCCCAGCACTCATGACCACCAGCCGATCCGGCACAGGACGATTGCGCAGCAGATCCGGATCATCGACCGGGTAAGGGCAATCCGGGTCATCATCAGGAAAACCGACAAAGCCCCCGAGCGGCAAGGCCCGAACAGCGTACTCAGTTTCTGTTCCCTGCAACCGCCAGAGCACCGGACCAAAGCCCAGAGAGAAACGATTGACATGGATCCCCTGCAGCTTGGCCGCCGCAAAATGTCCCGACTCGTGCACCAGGATAAGGATCGCCAGGATCCCAATAGAGGCTAAAACAAACATGATCTAGAGCACCTGCTCAACTTCCAGAATGTCAGGGATTTCTTCCCGTAATTTGCGTTCAATGCCCATGCGGAGAGTCATGGTCGAACTCGGACAAGACCCACAAGCGCCCTGCAGCCGCAATTTCACGACAGGTCCATCCAGCTCGACCAGCTCCACATTGCCGCCATCTGCCATCAAATAGGGGCGGAGCTGATCCAGAACTTTTTCTACACTCTCGGTGGTGAGGGGCATAGCCATAGGACAGTTTCCTTAGAAAAAAGTGCTACAGTCTCAGTCTACGGTGAATTTAAGGGATGCGGCGGCGGGCTAAGCGAATCTTCCAACCGCAGTCAGGAGGCTAAAAGTTGACCTGATGACGGATCAGGTTCAAAAATTCTTCCCGTGTTCTGGAGTCTTCCTGGAACACGCCAGCCATGGAACTGGTAACGGTCCAAGAGCCTGGTTTTTGCACTCCTCGCATCACCATACACATGTGGGTGGCTTCAATCACCACTGCCACGCCCTGGGGCTCCAGCACCTCCATGAGGGACTGGGCCACCTGACGGGTAAGGCGCTCCTGCACCTGCAACCGCCGCGCGTACATTTCCACAATCCGGGCAATCTTACTCAAGCCCACCACTTTCTGGGTGGGGATATAGCCCACATGAGCACGGCCAATAAAGGGCAGCATATGGTGCTCACACAAACTGAAGAGGCTGATATCGCGGATCAGGACCATCTCGTCATGACCAACATCAAAATGGCTCCATTGACCAGCTCCTCCAGAGACTGATCATAGCCACTGGTCAGAAACCGCATGGCCTCCACAACCCGCTGGGGAGTCTT
>JAAUUJ010000159.1 GCA_012030715.1 Synechococcaceae cyanobacterium SM2_3_1
CCTTTGGCATTTCAAGCACTTTTGCGTTAAGTATCTTTGCACGCTCGACCACTCCATCAAAGTCATCGGTTTGGAACCATAGAATTACACCGTTACCGTAAGGCTTTAAATTTTGATTTCCCATATGTGAGTGGTCATGTGCATCCCAGTGGTGAATTTGCAGAATGATTCTACCCTGACACACAATTCGCTCGTACTCTGAGCCACCATGTCCGCTCTCGCATCCGAGTATAGCTTGATACCATTGACTACTTAACTGAACATCATGAACAGCAATGAGTGGCTGAGTGTGCATTGACTATCTCCTGCAAGGAGCCTCTCCATACTACTACGATCGTACCTCCTCCATCAAATACCATCACTCGCAATATTTTAGAACTAGATTTGAAGCTGACTGTTGATATTTTTTTTCAATCAATAGCAAGCTTCCCTGGCTCAACTTTACACTTACTAATTGCAGAATTAAAAACCAGCTTGAAAGAACTCTGACTTTCTAACGCAGCCCACGTGTAGCCCTTAAGTATCGACTTCACTGATGACTTGAGCTGTATAACGGTGAAGTTGTGCGGCGGCAGACAACCTCAACCTCTCAACGATAACCTCTGTGCCGTCCGCATCAACGCAGTGTTAGACGGCGACACGTACCACTCTCGCGCCTTTTCTTCTAGAATAGAACTACGAAGTTTATGCTACAATCACTACCCATGATTGAGGTTATTGAGATTCCCATCGAACTTACCCAATTTCAGCTACCTCAAGCTGTTCAGGCACGTTTGCAACATCTTCTAGACCGCCAAGATGAAGGCAACATTCTCTCACAAGCAGAACGGCAAGAAGCAGAAGGACTTGTTGAACTAGCAGAGTTTTTATCTCTTTTACGTCTACGCTCGACGCGGGTAATAAAGCAAGCATAAATGACAACAATTTCAGCGTCTCTTCGTCGATTAGTTATTCAGAGATCTGAGAACCGCTGTGAATACTGCAAAATATCGCAGGCTGGTCAAGTCGCCACTTTTCATATCGATCATATTGTTCCTGTTGTAGCAGGTGGGCAAACTAATGCTGATAATCTGGCTCTTGCTTGTGTTTCCTGCTCACTCCGTAAAGGTGCTAGACAAATCCTAGAAGATCCCGGAACCGGAGAAATGGTTTCTATCTTTCATCCTCGCCAACAGGAATGGAAAGAGCATTTTGCTTGGAATGATGTTCAGCTTTCTGGATTAACTCCTGTAGGTCGGGCTACAGTAGAGGCTCTCGATTTGAACAGGCCGATAATGTTAGCAATTCGGGCTGAAGAAAAGTTACTAGGTCGTCATCCAGCATAAATTAGCCAAACCAAATCTTTAGTTGTTCCTTAGCTTTTTCTTTATGTTCTGGTTTAATATGCACAGCAACCATTGCTAGAGCAGATGCTAATGCTCCGAGATCATCACTGTAACCTGCAACAGGCATCAAATCAGGAATTGCATCTGTTGGAACAATAAAATAACCAAGTGCGCCGACGATTATAGCTTTTGCCCAAGCAGGAGTATCACGATCAATCAAGCAGTAGTACAGAGTGAGAGCTTTTTCAATTACGTCCTTACCAGCATTGACAGCATAAGCTTTAAGCTTCTTCCAAAATGAAGATTCGTTATACTCTTTGCCGAACTCATCAGATCCATCGCTCATCAGCGCCTAGCTCCTCATTCGCTTACTTCACATTAAGAATTCCCGCTACACCGAGCAAAATTTCAAAAAATCTGCCTATTTAGGAAGCATACGATTAAAATCCAACTCGGAAAGCTAGGGGGTGGAGCGAGTGGTTAGGCAGCACCGCGCGTACCCTCGCTTTGGAAGACGATGGCCAGCAGGGCTGCGGCGATTGGAAAGAGAACCACATATCCAATGATGCCAACATTCCTGATGTTCATGTTGTCCATCGGCACCCCCGCCAGGCCGATAAGGGCAAGTGTCGCGCTGCCATAGAGAAGCCTACGCGCGATACCGGCGAGACCTATGCCGTGAACTGCACCTGCTGCGCACAAAGCAGCAAGTGGAAAGAAGATGTCCCACGCCAGGATGTCCATGGCGTAGACAACAGAAGGCCATTGGAACGAGAACACCAGCGTATTCCAATCGGCATCTCTGAAGGTCGCCTCGCGGCTCAGCGTGAGTACGGCGAAGTGAACACAAGCTGTGACGACGGCACACATGCTCATGAAAATGACGCTGAGAAGACTTAGCGATCTTCGGTCGCGTAGCGCCCAGGAGTGAAGTCCGACTGTGAATGCGACCATCGCTGGCGCGATGAGGAGAATCAGTGCTTCCATGACTGTGAACCATGGATTCTGAATTGGTTGGTCGGGCGACGGGAGTGTGAGCAATCCGATGCAAAGAATGATCGCGTAGACGATGCTAAGGAGAGCCAGGGCAAGTCCAGCAAACACTCCCATCCGAGTTTTTATGCCGTGTATTTTCACGGAACTTTAAATGGATTAACAATTCCTAGCCCATCAATACTTGAGTATCCAAGATCCTCTGTATAAAACGTTTGAACGTTTACTTCTAAACAAGAAGCGATAATCATTGAATCCCAATGAGATAAACTAAAACGGCTCATTAGATCCTCAGGACGATCAATAACACCCCATGTTGGAATTGCCGTGTACCAAACCTGTTGCAAATCACGAATATATTGATAGGCTTGCGCTCTGTTATATCCCAATGATTCTAATTTGCGACTAGCGGCTAAATATTCACAAGCAACTTGCCATAACAAAACACCTTCTGTCAGAGCAGATACAAGAGAAATTGCTATGCTTTGCTTGACTGGATCACGAGGATCGTTTACATAAATCAGGATATTAGTATCAACGGCGTTCATGCAGCATATCCCTTGTGAATCGAGGAGCGTTCATGGGAATCGGGTTTTGCTGCATTCGCTCAACCAGCGATTTCAAAAACTGCCGCTTAGTTTCTACATCAACAAGCGGCGGTGACGCAACTTGGGGAGACTGAATCAGCAACTCAACCTCAGTCCCTTCAGGCAGTTCAAAAGCTGTTTGTAGGATAAATGTACCGTTACGGTAAATTGCTTTCAGGGCTTGAGGCATAGGGAAAACTCCAGGCTGATTGCTTAACCATGCTTTCTAGCATAGACGAACACCCTATCATCAATCTCAAAACACCGTCTCATTAACAACCTCAAGTTTTCTTAATCCCAAATATTGGCAGATTAGCTTTCGACTCCCCTCTCCACCGAGGACTTGCGGCCTAACTATATTTAGATCTCAGATCCCAGTCTATCTACTTGAGATCTACTCAGGCACATAAGTCTGGATATTCACTCCCGATCTAGATCACCAGGATTTCACTCTCCCGATCTCTAGAGGTCAAGATCCTGTGTTTTGCGTATATGTAATCTTTCCCTTAGATCGCTGTATTTGTTGCCTGATAAGCCTTAAGGCTAGATTAGACTTCTCTGTTACTAGAGATTTAGGCTGACATTTTCACTCCTATATAGTGAAAACAGGATCTTAGTCTGCTCCTCATTCTTCTTTTGTCAAGTTTCCATAGCTTGAGTCTCTAGGATCAGTGAACCTGTCCACCCTGGCGGGGACCTGTCACAAATAATAAAGATGGTCTGCTCTCGATCCCCCAAGATCAGGACATGGATCGGCGCAGGCCATTTCTGGAGCAATCGCCAGAGCCGACACCAGTAAGGATCAAGCAGTAACGGCTCGAAGAACAACTCACCTGACTCCACAGCAACCGGATCCCCTCGAGCAATCCGCTCACAGATCGTGGTGACGGGCATCTTGGAGAGTTGCACGGGTTCATCTGTATCAGAAATGTAGGACAGCTTGGGCAGAAGCCGTCGCACCTGATCTTTGAGAACACTGTGCTTCCCCTTCTTACGTTTCATAGTCATAGATCGCCTGCCTCTCCATCACCCTCCTTCTGGCTGCGGTCACTCGGATCCGCATTCTCACCACATCTCGACTGACCCGATACTTCCTGGCAGCCTGTTCTTCACTCCATCGCTGCTCCACGATGTAGAGCGCTGCCTCATCCGAGATCAGTAACGCTGGACCCAACCAGTCCGCCTCTTTCTCCTGGGTTTCGTTGTAGTGCCTCGCCCCCAATTCATTGAGATAGGGCAGCGGTGGATGACCCAGGATCAGGTGGCTCAATTCATGGGCAATCGTGTTGGCCTGGCGGCTGGGGGAGTGGGCATCGTTGTGGATGATCATGTGTCTTTCTCCATCCCCCACCGTGAATCCTGAGAAATGTCGCAGCCCCTCCCCCTGAAGGATCTGCACCGCTTCTTCGACCTGCTTCAGGCTGGATAAGGTGCGGACAATGATCCCCAGATGTCTGGCCAACTGCCAGGGACAGAGCGGATCGGTGACGGTCAGCCCCAGCTCCTGGCGGTATCGGCGAGCCAGAGCATTTGCCCGCGACTTGAACCCTGGACGCAATGCCATGACTCACTCTCTCAACTTCCTCAATTCCTCATAGGCTGCCCGGATCACCACATCCAATGCCTGGGCTGCTTTCGGTGAAAGATGCCGGTCTGCTCGCAGATGAGCTGTGATCTGGGCCAGGGGTGGGGGACTGGGTTCTAATTTCTTCCTGGTCTCGGCTTCTTCTCTGGATTCGGATCGGATGAAGTCATTGGCATTCAGATCCCCCCAGCGCACCAGGGCAGCCACACTATCAATGTCTGGCTTCACCCCCTTGGACATGCGGGAGAGGGTGGGCTGACTCACCCCTGCTTCTTCCGAAACGATCTTCCAGTTGATGCGGCGGGCATGGCGGATGTCGTCGAGCGCAAAGTAGAACGCTTGAACATCGAAATAACCCTTTGAATTGGCCATAGATTTCTCTGAAGGAATTTCCTTGACGACTCGAAACTAATCGCTATGATAGTGGCGGCTGAGCAGAAGTGCAAGGCGTAATTCCTCTAACGCAATTCAGATTATGAGCTTCAATATTCAAGAGTATGTGGTCTTTGACCGCAGTGGAAGGGCTTTTTGTCCCAGTTGTGAGTTGAAAAAAAGACGTCGCCCCAGTCAGAAGAGTCTGGCGGTCCTGCCCAGTGGGGCCTACAAATGTCATGCAGGCTGCACTCCCGATGAGATCCGGCAAGCGTTGGGGCAGATGAAGCGGGTGGTGGCGATGGATCCGTACCGTCAGAAGTCCATAAAGCTGATGGATCAGGATTTGAAAGCGGGAGTGGAATTACTCCTGACCAGTCAAAATCCAAACGGTTTGGAATCTCGCAAGTGGTTGGAGGAGAAAGGGATTACGGCAGAGATGATCCGGCATTTCCGTCTGGGGTTGGTGAAGGATGCCATTTCCATTCCCATTGCTGTGGATGACAGGAACTCCCGATACTATCTGAAGCTGCGGATCTCACCCTGGACGGGATTCAAAGCCTGGTCCCAGAAGGGGATCCCAGCAATGGTTTACTTCACCCACAAACCGGAGGGAGCCTCACAAACCTGGCTCTGTGAAGGGGAGTGGGACGCGATCCTGTTGGGGTGGAGGCTTTACCAGGAGGGGATCCAGGATATTGCGGTGGCCACCTTTACCTGTGGCTGCAATGTGGTGCCCAAAAAGGAGCAGTTGGATCGGCTGCCTGGAGAGGTGTGCATCTTCTATGACCTGGATGATCCTGGAAAGAAAGGAGCCTACAAGGTTGCCAGAGCCCTGCAGCCCAGAGGTCGGATTGCGGAGGTGCCAGCTCAACCGGATCCACCTGGCGGATGGGATCTCTCCAATGCATTGAATCAGGGATTTACCCTCGAAGATCTGCGAAAAGCTGCAGAGGAAGCGATGTTTCCTGAGGAAGAGATCATGTCCCTCATCCTGGGCAAACCCGCAAATTTTTCGTATGTGCAGGCGATGGAAAGGGTAGAACGGATCCTGGCCATCGAGGATCCTGGGGAGCGGCTGTGGGAACTGGCCAGTTTTGCCAAACAGACTCCCTTCACCACTCAACTGCTGCAGAAGATCTTCACGGAACGGCAACACACCCAAATCAAGTTTGCTCCGGTGGATGTGCAGGAGACGATCAACCAGCAGTTGCCCGAACGACAGTGGCTAATCGGATCTCATATCAGCTTCGGCACCGTGGTTCTACTCTATGCCGATGGTGGGGTGGGTAAGTCCCTCTTAGCTTATGACCTCACCAAAGGGGTGTCCCTCGGTAAACCCTGGAATGGGTTCCCTGTGAAGCAGGCGCGGGTGTTGATCATCCAGACCGATGAACCGGAGATCGATACCTGTGAAAGACTCCGCATAGCCCGGTTTGAAGAGATCGGGACCGAGAAAGTCTACATCGAGCGAAACTGGCAATTCAGCCAAATGCAGAAACTCAAGCAGTGGGTGGCCGAGTATCAACCTGGCCTGATCGTCATTGACTCCCTCACCTCCTGTAACCGTTTCTCCGAGTTGGAAGAAAAAGACATGACCTATGCTCTGGGTCTGCTTGATCTAGGCCAGTTGGCCAGTCAGTTCAACTGCAGTGCTCTAATCCTGCACCATGAAAACAAACTGGGTGGGGTCCGAGGATCCACTGCGATCCGTAACTCTGTCTCCGAAGTCTGGCACCTGAGGAAAGGGGAGCCTAAAGAAAACCTCCCCCTGCTGCAGCGAGTCCTGGAAATCGAGAAGTCCCGCTCCGGCTGCAACTGCACCTCCATCATCGAACTGGATCCGGAGGATAACTCCTGGATCCATCATGGCGAGATGGGAGCCGACGAGAACGGCACTCAACCGCTCTCCACAAGACTGTTGAACTACCTCAATGATCACCCTGGCACCTGGTTTGAACCGGAGGAACTCACCCATGAGTTTGCCAACACCTCTCGGGACCAGATCCGTAAAGCTCTGGAGCGCTGGCGGCGGCAGGGAGTGTTGCTGGGAGAAGACCGATTGAAGCGAACTCAGACCGGAGCTACCCGCTATAAAGTCTACTCCTCAGCACACCTACCAGAAAATCTGTCCAGCGTGGCTCAAACCCCGTCCCCACAAGGCTTTTCCACGCTGGACACGACCCCTGACTCAGATCCACATGTCCAGCGTGTAGAACCCGCTCCCAGCAAGGATCACGCCACGCTGGACACACCGGATCGACAGGTCACCTACAACCCTCATGATCCCTTTTGAGGAGGTCACCTCATGCCTCGCCAAAAACAACTCTCCATCCCCTGGAGTCACTACCAACAGGCCATCTTCGATTGGGTGAAGTCTGGATCCGGTCATGCTCTGGTCAATGCTGTGGCGGGTTCCGGTAAAACCACCACCCTCAAGGAAATGGTCAGCCGCATCCCCGTTAGCAAAAAGATTGCGGTCCTGGCCTTCAACAATCACATGGCTTCTGAACTGCGACAGAAACTCCCTAAACGGATCACAGTCAGCACGATCCACCGGATGGGCATGTCCGTCTTGATCCGCTACTTCCGCCAAACCTTCCAGTGCAATGAGTCCAAGTATCACGACCTGGCCAATGAAGCCATCCAACAGATGTTGAAGCTACGCCTGGAATGGGAACGGGATCCAGAACTCCAAGACAAGGAACCCATCCCCCCTCCTCAACTCAACCACCCTAAGAAAATTCTGGCCCGAGAACTGGAAGGCACGATTCGCAGCTTTCTCAAGGAAGTGATCCACTACCTTCAGATCACTCTGACCGAACCCACCCCCGAGGGGATCAAGATGCTCATTTCTCATTTCGGATTGGAATCCCCCAAGGGAACCCTACTTGAATGGTTGCTCCCCTGGCCGGAGAAGATCCTGGAGCATGGCCGCCTGGTGGCCACTGAGAATCTCAACATTGGGTTGGATGATCTGCTCTGGCTTCCTCATGTCCTCAACCTGCAACCCAAAACCAAAGATTGGGTTCTGGTGGATGAGGCCCAGGATCTCTCACGGGCACAGCTGGATCTGGTCCTCAAACTCAAAGGTGAGACAGGCAGGATGGTCTTCGTCGGGGATGAACAACAGGCCATCTTTGGCTTTGCCGGATCTGACGCCTACTCCTGGGAGCGGATCCGTGAGGCGATCTTGCCTACCGAATTCCCCCTCAGCATCACCTATCGCTGTCCCAAAACTCATGCCAATCTCGCAGCCAGGATCGTTCCTCAACTGGAATGCAGACCGGAGGCCCCTGAAGGAGAAGTCCATGTGATCCACCCTGCCTCCATCAAGCATCAGGTACGGGTGGGGGATCTGGTGCTCTGTCGTTTCACTGCACCCCTCATTAGTCTTTGTCTGAAGCTGGTCATTCAACAGGGGATCCAGGCCCGAGTCAGAGGCAGAGACATCGGCAAGATGCTGGCCGCCCTGGTTAAGGATGTGGCCGATACTTTCCCAGAAAACTTCCGCAGAGATCTGCGTGCCTATGTTGAAAAGCGGGTGAAACGCTACTCAGAAGAAGGGAGAGAATCTGCCATCGAATCGCTACAAGATCGGGAGGCCGCAATCATCGCCTGCTTCCAGGCCTTCAGCGACAAATGCGAAACCATTTCCCTTTTCTGTAAACGGCTCCAGGAGCTCTTTGATGACGAGGCCCTCCAGAGCGAATACGTCATCCTGGCCACAATCCACCGATCCAAGGGGGATGAAGCAGAGCGGGTGTTCTTTCTGAAGTCAGACTGCATGCCCTTTCTGGCCCTGGCGGAAACGCGCTGGCAGAAACAACAGGAGTGGAACCTTCTCTATGTGGGGCTGACCCGATCCAGGGGATCCCTTTTCCTGGTACCCATGCCCATGAAACCGGAACTCCTCCCCGCTCTCCTGGAGCAACCCTATGGAGGCATGCAACTGAATGGCGCTCCTTCAGGGAAACCCTATCCACCTAAACAGGAAGCCCTGAGCGAGGATCCAGCCACCGATCCCCACCTCCAACATGCCGTGAACACCCTGCACGAGATCCTGCAGAAGATGCTCAGAGAACTGATTGAAACCGCCCAGATCTATCAGGTGGAATTTCCTGAACTCATGAAGTGGGTCTGGCCCCGCCTGACCGCCGAATTTGCGCCAGGACAGCTGGCAGTGGTGCCGCCGACGCCTGCGGTAGCGCAACTCCCTCCACTGCAAACTTCCCAAAGAAGTCCTGTTCCCCTGATCCGGATCGGGGATGTGTGTCGATACCGAGGCCCTGAGGGAGCGATGAATGTCACCTGCTGGGGTCGGGATTTGCAGGTCCTGGACATCAAGGGTGAGGTGGCCACCGTCAAAACCGAGAAGTGGATCCATCCCCATGAAATTGAGATCCATTATTTGAGGAAAGTGCAATGAAAGATCCACCCTGATCCGGCTCGACCACCACCAACCCCTTACAAGAAACACTGTCCTTCATGGCTTTGCAGAGGAAAAGACCATGGCCTCGCTTGAACAAAACTGTCCGCGTTATCCGCCAAGATCGACCACCTGCAAAATTGCCTGGTCATGCTGGGGATCACAGGTGAAAATTGTTCTCTCGCAGAAGCAACCAAGCTCCTGGGC
>JAAUUJ010000025.1 GCA_012030715.1 Synechococcaceae cyanobacterium SM2_3_1
CTCTATCAGGAGGGCATGATCGCTCGGGGGATGGCACTGTCGGGCCTTTGATGCCAAAGCGCAGGGGAACGGTGGCTGGAGATGGGGGTGGGGATCGTGCTCCTCAAGCCGCTGCAGCAGGCAATGCGTGATGGTGACCCGATTCGAGCGGTGATCCGAGGATCTGCCATCAATAACGATGGATCCAGCAAAGCGGGTTACACGGCCCCCAGTCTGGAACGGCAGGCGGATGTGATTCATCAAGCCCACGGTGCTGCAGGGGTGGATCCTGACTCGATCACCTATGTGGAAGCCCACGGCACAGCCACGCCGATTGGGGATCCGATTGAGGTGGCGGCCCTGACCCAGGCATTTGGTCATGTTTCGAGGAAACACTATTGTGCGCTGGGATCGGTGAAAACCAATGTGGGCCACCTGGATGTGGCGGCTGGGATCGTGGGACTGATCAAGACGGTTCTGGCTCTAGAGCACCAGCAGATCCCGCCCAGCCTGCATTTTGAACAACCCAATCCCGCCATCTCGTTTGAACATAGCCCTTTCTACGTGAACACGCGGCTACAGCCCTGGGACAGGAAAACATCACCTCGGCGAGCAGGGGTCAGTTCCTTTGGGATCGGCGGCACCAATGCGCATGTGGTCCTGGAAGAAGCTCCGGCGTTGCCGAGGCTTACGGAACTCCACGAGGAACGACCGATCCAGCTCCTTTGTCTATCCGCCAAAACCCCAGCTGCCCTCCAGTCTCTGGCCATCAGCTACCTGCATTATTTGCAGCAGCATCCCCACCACTCCTTAGCAGATATTTGCCACACCAGCCACAGGGGGCGTTTACACCAGCCGCACCGGATCAGCGTCTGGGGTGCCACAACTGCAGAAATGGTCACTCAGCTACAGGCATTCACTCAGAAAGCATCAACTCCAAGAGTTGCCAGTTCTACTCTTAGAAAGAAAGGAGCGGCCACCCTTGCCATGATCTTTACCGGACAGGGCTCTCAGTATCTGGGCATGGGCAGGGAGCTGTATCAAACTCAACCTGTTTTCCAAGCGTGGCTGGATCGGTGTGCTGCGATTCTGGATCCGTTGCTGGAGCACCCACTGCTGGAAGTGCTGTATGCCTCTGAAGGCGTGTCTCCTCTCAATCAAACGGCCTATACTCAGCCTGCTCTCTTTGCTCTGGAGTACAGCCTGGCGCAGGTGTGGATCAGTTGGGGCATCCGCCCCCGAATCGTGATGGGCCACAGCGTGGGGGAATACGTGGCGGCATGTCTTGCGGGTGTGTTCAGTTTGGAAGCGGGGTTGAAGCTGATCGTTCAGCGGGCTCGCCTGATGCAATCGCTGCCCTCTGAGGGGGGGATGGTGGCTGTCTTCGCCGATTCTAAGATTGTGCAAGAGGTGATTGCGGCCTATCCAGATCAGGTGTCGATTGCGGCCTACAACGGCCCAGAGTCTGTGGTGATTTCAGGTGAACGGCAACGGGTGGAGTCGGTCAGGAAAGATCTGGAAGCCCGAGGCATTAAGGTTACGCCTTTGGAGGTTTCGCAGGCTTTTCACTCTCCGCTCATGGATCCGATCCTGCCGGAGTTTGCCACCTTCGCCCGCACAGTGCGCTTCGCTTCTCCTGAGATCGCTCTCATCTCCAATGTCACAGGGGATCTGGCAGGCATTGACATCGCGACTCCCGACTATTGGATCGAGCATCTGCGTCAGCCCGTTCAATTTGTCCGGGGAATCCAGACATTGCAGCACCAGGGTGTAGACATTTATCTGGAGATGGGACCAACCCCTGTACTGCTGGGCATGGCCAGAGCCTGTATCCCTGACTCAGAAGCGCTTTTTCTGCCGAGTTTGAGAAGAGGATCTTCGGATTGGGAGCAGATGTTGCCAAGCCTGGGCCAGCTTTATGGAGAAGGGATGGAAATCAACTGGCGGGAAGTGGATCGTGACTGTGGAGGTCACATAGTCGCAGATCTGCCCACCTATCCATTTCAACGGCAGCGCTACTGGGTTGAGCCATCCCCCAAACGGCAGCAACTTGCTCCCATCTTTCCAGATGGTGGGGCGCATCCATTGCTGGGGCAAAAGTTAAACCTGCCTGGCCAGATCAGAGAGACGATTTTTGAAATTACTCTGAGCCCAGATCAGCCGTCGTATCTCAGAGATCATCGCGTGTTCGAGCATGTGGTGTTTCCTGGAGCTGGTTATGTGGAAATGGCACTAGCAGCTGGGAATACCCTGTTGCAGCAAGAGGCTCTGGCTCTCGAAGATTTTAGTCTGGAGCGGCCCCTGATTCTTGCTTCGCAGTCTGCCACTTTGGTGCAGATCATTCTTACCCCTGCTCAGGATCAGTCCCACGCAATTGAAATCTGCAGTTTAGCCCTGACTTCAACAGCAACAGGAGATCCCCCTCGGACAGTCCATGCTCGAGGCAGGGTGATGCAGACCGATGATCTTGTCCCCGACCCCTGGACCTGGAATCAGCCTACACAAGCCTTTGACCTCTCCACCTACTACAAAAAAGCCCACAGTTTAGGGATGAAGTTTGGCTCTGAATTTCGGGTGATCCAGGCGGCAGGCATCGAAAACGGCGTCGGTTATGCCCAACTGCAACTGCCAGTCAGTTCAGGTCGATCAGATCAGTCTTATCTGCTTCATCCCCTACTGTTAGACGCCTGTTTCCAGTTGACGGGGTTAACACTGGCGACACTTGTAGAGGCTGAAACAACGGATGCGTCCCTTTATTTGCCCGTGGGGATTGAACGACTGCATCTGTACCGAAAAACTAGCCAACAGCTTTGGGCAAAAGTCCGCCCCCAGTCGCTGTATACCCCGATCCAGAAATTTGATATTGATCTGGCGGATCCCTCAGGAGTGCAGGTCGCCCGTATTGAAGGGTTATCGATGCGGAGAACAACGCCCGCGGCCCTGCAGCGCAGTTTACAGATCCGGCGCAGAGATTGGTTTTATCGACTCTTTTGGCAGCGGCAACCCCAGCCTCCGGTTGAAGAAGAGAAAGGCGCGGCCACTGCCGCAGGTGAATACTGGCTGATCTTTACGTCCTCATCGGAACGGGATCTCCTTCTGGCACAGCATTTAACGCAGAGGGGCTATACCTGGATTTATGTCTCACCTGGACCTGCTTTTCAGGAGCTGAGTGAAACTGAGTACCACCTCAATCCCCTGGATCCGGATCACTTTCAGCAATTGTTGCGATCTCTATTGGTCAAGGATCAGAAGCTTGCAGGAATCCTTCATCTCTGGGCTCTGCACGCCTACTCACAACCGCTGGATCTGGAAACCCTGCAGCGGGTTCAGGAATTGGGTTGTGCCAGTGTTTTGCATCTGGTGCAGGCGCTGGATCAGATGGCAATGCCAACCCCTGTACCTCTCTGGCTGGTAACCAAGGGGGCTCAGGCCATTACGAGCGAGAGGGAGGCGGTTCAGGTGCAACAGTCGCCGCTGTGGGGGCTGGCGCGGGTGATCAGGCTAGAAATGCCTCACCTCCATGGCTGCATCCTGGATCTAGATCCCCAAGCAGTGCCTGTGGAGGATGCTGAGGTCCTGGTTGCCGAGCTGTTTTCCACTCCATCTGAGGATCAACTGGCCTACCGTCAACAGCAGCGCTATGTAGCCCGACTGATCCGCGATCAAGCCCATTCACAGATGGATCCTGGCTTACTCGCTCTTCCCCCCCATCCCTTCCAGTTGCGGATCTCAAAACCTGGACTGCTGGATCAGTTGCAGTTCTACCCCATGCAACGCAAAGCCCCTGCTGCCCAGGAAGTCGAAGTGCAGGTGCGAGCGGTGGGGCTCAATTTTCGGGATGTGCTGCATGCCCTGGGAATGATGCCAGAACCCAATCTTGTTCCCACCTTCGGCTTTGAATGTGCAGGAGTGATCACGCGGGTGGGGGATCAGATCCGCCATCTGGTCGAAGGGGATGAGGTGCTGGTAGTCCTGATTGGGGACGCTTTCAGTAGCTACGTCACCCCACGAGCGGAAGCGGTGATCAAGAAACCGCAGCACTGCAATTTCACGGAGGCTGCCACCCTGCCCCTAGTTTTCTTGACGGTCTATTACGGCCTGGTTGAACTGGCCCACCTGAAAAAAGGCGAAAAGATCCTGATCCACGCTGCCGCGGGTGGGATCGGTCAGGCTGCGATTCAGCTGGCTCATGCTCTGGGGGCCGAAGTCTATGCCACCGCCAGTCCTTCCAAGTGGGCCTTTCTCAGATCGATGGGAGTCAACCATATTATGAACTCCCGTACCCTGGATTTTGCTAAAGAACTGCGAAGCCTGACAGCGGGGGCTGGGGTGGATGTGGTGCTCAACAGTTTGAATGGTGAATTTATTCCCACCAGTTTGCAGGTGCTGGCTTCGGGGGGACGGTTTGTAGAGCTGGGCAAGCTGGGGATCTGGTCTGCAGCAAACGTGCAGCAACTACGACCGGATATAGCCTACTTTCCCTTTGATCTGGGCGACGTGGCCCAGGCAGATCCCGCTCTTGTCCCTCGTTTGTTTGCAGCCCTGTCTCCCCTCTGGCAGGACGGCACCCTCCAGCCCATTCGTCACCAGGTTTATGATCTGGTGCGGGTACGGGAAGCCTTTCGGCTGATGCAGCAGGGACGTCATGTGGGCAAACTGGTGATTCACTGGCCCGCCATACCCGAGACTGAACTGGAGGTGAATCCTGAAGCTAGCTACCTGATCACGGGAGGATTTGGGGCTTTAGGTCTGGAAGCGGCTCAATGGTTAGCGAGAAAGGGGGCTCGGCACCTGGTGTTGATGGGACGTTCCACTCCCGCGGTTGACGCTGAGAGGATCATGACTGAGCTGGAGACGACAGGCGTTGAGGTCAGGAAACTGCAGGGAGATCTTTCACAGCCTCTAGAAGTTACTCCTCATCTGGAAGCAATCCTTCAGAGCCCCTGGCCTTTAAGGGGGATCTTGCATGCTGCCGGAAGCCTGGACGATGGCATCTTACCGCAGCAAACCTGGGATCGGTTTCGAGCAGTCATGGCTGCGAAGGTGGAAGGAACGTGGCTTCTCCACTCCCTCACCCAGCACCAACCTCTAGATTTCTTTGTTTGTTTTTCCTCGGTAACCTCGCTCCTGGGGAATGCAGGTCAGGGAAACTACGCCGCTGCCAATGCTTTTCTGGATGGGTTTGCACATCTGCGGCAGTCCCTGGATCAGGAAGCCCTGACCGTGAATTGGGGGCCGTGGGCAACTGCTGGAATGGCGGCCAGACTCAGCTCCCAGTTGCAACAGCGTCGCCATCAGGTGGGAATGGCTCCGATCCTTAATCAGGAGGGCTGGCCCTTGCTGGAGGAGTTGCTCATGGAAAAGGCTCCTCAGATGGGAGTGATCGCTGTTGATTGGCCTAAATTCTTTGCGCAGGTGCCAGAGGCTGCACAGCTTCCTCTGTTCCGGGAGTTGCAGCCCTCCGTGAATCAGGATCCGGCTCTTTCCTCTGCCCTTTCCCTGCAGCAACTGAGTATCGCGTCAGCAGAGCAGCGCCAATTGCTGATACGAACCCATGTGGCCACTCAGATTGCCAGAGTCATGGGATTGTCATCTGCTGAGCAGATCGATCCGCAGCGATCCCTTTTTGATCTGGGGTTGGATTCCCTGATGGTCATTGAACTCAGGAACAGACTACAACAAACCCTGGGCCAGCAGCTCCGTTCAACTCTGCTGTTTGATTTCCCGACACTGGACTCGCTGGTGAATCACCTGAGTCAACAGATCCAACCTGCGACGAAAACTAAACTCACTACTGCCGCGTTGTCCTCGGACAGGATCTCGGTAGAACCCGCAGCTTCTGCTCCGTCGGTTATTGCTGCGGAACCTGAGGCCCCAGCCAGTGACGCTACTCTCTTTCCTCTCAATCCAGACGGCGATGAACCCCCGATCTTTCTAGCGACACCGATTTTTAATAATCCTCTGATCTTTAAGCAGCTGTCCCAAGCCCTGGGTCCAAACCAACCCTTTTATGTGCTCCGCTTTGTCGAGGAAGAATCTCCCGATCCAGTTTGGCGCATTGAAACTCTGGCAGCAAATTATGTTGAGAAGATCCGTAAAGTTCAACCTCATGGGCCTTATCGGATTGGGGGCTACTGTGCAGGGGGATCACTTGCCTACGAAATTGCCCAACAATTTGCTGCTCAAGGAGAACAAACTCTGTTAATGATCTTTGAAAAGAACCCTAAACCCAGGGTCAGATTCTCACTTTCAAAGATTAAGTCATTCTTCACTAACCCTGAGCAGAAAGAGTATATGTCCCCACGATTAGCTCGACTCATTTACATCGTCATTAACAGTCGTGCGTATGTTGATCAGGTTTATATGCGTGTAATCAATGGCAATGCTATGAATGATCGCCAGAAAAAGTTAGGATTGCGGCAGAAATCTCTTAGAATATTGGAACTCGGATATGGGCTTTGTCTCTACTTTGCTTATGAATTGTCTCTGCGTTTTATGGTTCGTCTCGAGAAACATATTTATACTAAAAGTCTGAGATCCAACCCTTCTCAAAATTCCGATCCAGCTTTCAATCCTCGTACTGTATTTTTTCTGCCTCATGAACGAGGTTCATTTTTTTCACCCATTCTCAGGAATGTCTCTATTGTTCTTTTAGGTGGGATGCGAATGGAACGTGATTACATTAATCAACAAATTCAAAAGGATAGGAATGAAGATCCACAGACCAAAACATCTCTCCTATTATTCCCCAAGAGATTATTTCAGAAGTGGAAGAAAATTTCTGGGTATCGTGCAAGCTACAAAAGCAAGCTAGAGCCCGTCATGATGGCTCGGTTTCAATATCAGATGAGTCTGGAAGCAAAATATCAATTGAAACCATATCCTGGCAAAATTGCTCTCTTCCTGGCCAAAGAGGAGCCAGGCTTTCGTCAGATGTATAAACAGGCAGGTGGCTGGATCGGCTATGCCCTTGGAGGTATCGAGATCTACTGTGCCTCTGGGCACCACTATAATTTTCTAACCCAAGCCTCCTCTGCACAGGAGGTCGCCTCTCAAATTCGAGATCTGCTTGCCGTGAGAGCAACTAAAGAAGGATCTCAAGAGTAAGTCCAGTTTCAGCTCCCCGACACTGCTTTGAGGATCCCCACTTCAAATTTGCGGTCATCAAACCCGCGGCGCAAGGGGGTATGTCCCAGTCGCACCATCACGGTTTGGCGAGAAGGAATGATCATGATCCACTGTCCGTAAAATCCAGAAGTGCAATATTCATCCCCAGGGATTCCAGGAATACGGTTTTGCCCTCTCAGCCAAAAATGGGCTCCGTACTTTCCCTCTGAGGCTGGGGTCGGTGTCGTTGAATACTGAATCCATCCTTCAGGTAAAATCCGTTTGCTTCCCCAAACACCCTCTTGCAGATAGAGCAGACCAAATCGCGCCCAATCCTGCAGCGTGGCGTACATAAACGAGGAACCCACGAATGTGCCTGAGGGATCGGTTTCAAAAACTGCACTTTCCATTCCTAGTGGTTGGAAGAGGCGCAAATAGGGGAAATTCCAGTAGGTTTCATCCCCCAGAATCGACCGTATGGCTCGTGAAATGATATTGGTGCTAGCACTGGAGTATTTCCAGATTTGGCCTGGGGGGCCTGTCAGGTTTTTTTTAGCTGCAAAGGCGGCGGCATCGGGTTCAAAAAAAAGCATCTGAATGGCATCGGCCCCTGGGATAGGCGCATAGTACTCCAAAAACTTAAGGCCACTATTCATCCGCAGCAGGTGATCCAGCGTGATGCGATTCCGAGGATCCTGTGGATGCTTCCACTCGGGCACAGGCAGGGGTGCATACACATCCAGACGTCCGTCCCCCACCAGAATCCCGACCATGGCATTGGTTACACTTTTGGCAAGCGATAATCCCGGCAGTCGATGATCAGCTGTGATCCCCTCGGCGTATCGTTCCGCCACCACCCATCCCTCCTTAACCACCATGACGGCTCGGGTGCGGCAGGGATACCTGGGATCCTGTTCTTGAAAAGCCTGATCAACAACTTGATTTAAGAGATTCCAGTTGACAGTAGGACTGTCATGGTGAGCATTGGGGGAAAGTCGCCAGGGGACTTGCTTGCCTAACCCTTGCTTGGGGAACGACCCGACAATATGACTTGACCGCGGACTAACCGCTGCCGATCCTCTGGAGACCAGCACGCAGCCAAATCCAGGTCTACAATATGCCTCTGCCTGGATCAGTCCAAAGCAGGTTGAGGCTGTGACTCGTCGTTGAAAGTGATCGATCTGTGCAGAAACAAAGGAAAACAACGCTAATTCTTCTGCCTCCAGACGTTCACGTTCCAGTCCTGTCACCAGCAGGCCAGAACAAAGGGTCTTGGCTTTGTAGCGAGTACAGGCTCTGGCAAAGTAAACCATCACCCACCCAATCACAGCAACGATAAACCCTAAAATTAGAACGATTGCTGTTTTGATCATCCAGGTCAGATCCAAGGCGACGCTGCTGCAGGGCAAAACCTGCCTCATCCTACCTGGATCCAGATAGAGTCTCTTTGAGTTCAGGTTCTCCAGTCCTCTAAAATTGGAGCATACCAGGTGGAGATCTGTGAAAATCCTACTTGGAGCTGGCATGACAAAGGTAATGGAGGGTAACCCATGATCTATCCAAATCCTGCCGTGGGGCGACAAGGTTTTTTCTCTCGTCTGGGGATTCTGCTGTTGTTCTTGAGTCTGCTGGTGATGGGCTTCTGCATACCTGTCCATGCCTTGCCTCAGGGAGATGCCATCACCGATAGCCGTACCATCTTGCGCCGGACCCTCCCGATCGGGGAATCGACACTGCAGCATCTGGATGACACCATCATCGGCGTCAAAGATGATCTGAAATACAAACGCTGGTCCACAGCCCGCTCCCACTTGCGCGATGCTTCCAGCCTGCTAGCCCGCAAAAAAGATCAGCTGCTCAGTGAATTAGCTGCGGGTAACCGTGCATCTGCAGCGGACACGATCGATCACTTGCAGGAGGATCTGAACCAGATGCAGGAGCAACTCAAGCTCAAGTCAAGAGGCAAGGCCGAGGCCCTGGACTACTTTGAGCTGGCCCTGGCGAAGTTAGAGTCCCTGGAGTCCAATTGGGTGCAGGATTTTCCTTACTCCATTCCTGAGCAGTACGAGCAGCTTCCCCGTCTCCTGGGGCGGGCACAGGTGGAGATGAAAACCACTGCTGGTCGCATGGTCATGACCCTGGATGGGTATAGTGCCCCCATAACGGCTGGAAATTTTGCCGATTTGGTGCAGAAGGGGTTTTACGATGATCTGCCCATTGATCGGGTGGAAACTTTTTATGTGATTCAAGCGGGCGATCCTCCAGGTGACGCAGACGGCTACATGGATCCCGAAACCGGAAAGAAGCGCACCATTCCCCTGGAGATCCGGGTGCAGGGAGAAACTAAGCCCTATTACGGTGATACTCTGGCCAACCTGGGGCTCTGGGATCAAGAACCAGCCCTGCCCTTTTCTGCTGCTGGTACCGTGGCCATGGCCCGCTACCCTGATGATCCCAACAGTGCTTCCTCACAATTCTTTATCTTTATTGCCGAGCCAGATCTGACCCCTGCCGGGCTGAATTTAATGGATGGCCGTTTTGCCGCATTTGGCTACATTACGGATGGTCTGGAGGTGATGTACGACATTAAGCCCGAGGATCGGATTCTTTCTGCCAGGCTGATTTCAGGCCAGGACAACCTGATCCTGCCAACGGCATGAGAAGATAGAGCAAATGTATTTTGCAGAACAAAACACTGCCCATCTGAATGGAGGCTGTTATGGATCCCACCGCCCCTGCCAATACCATCCCTACCCTGCCGTTGGTGGTCCTGGGAGTTGGCTTTGTTGCCGCTGTGACTCTGGGATCCATTGCCTGGTTTAATTCCAAGCGACCCCCAGGATGGGAAACCTCTGATCGGCCTGATTATGTCCCCAAGGTCTCTGAGGATGCTCCTGACGCCGTTAAGCCTGATCCATCATCAGAGTCCCAGAGCTGAACACTCTGAGGCTGGTCATCAAACCCAACCTGCATTCACCGGATCCATCTGGTGGGGTCGAGGGCGTAACGCCTAGAATTTCAGAGAGACTCCCTATCCCTGGATGGATCGAATGCTGAAGCGGCTACGCATCGATAACTTTGCTTTGATTGAAAAGCTGGATGTGGAATTTGCTCCAGGGTTAAATGTCCTCACGGGTGAGACAGGGGCAGGCAAATCCATTCTCCTGGATGCACTGGATGCGGCCCTGGGGGGAACGGTTTCTACCAGATCAATTCGGACTGGTGCCAAAAAAGCCCTGATTGAGGCGGTGTTTGCCCCGACCCCGGCGGTGTTGCAGTGGCTAGAAGAGCAGGCGATTGATCCGCTAGAGGAAGGGGTAGTCAGCAGCCGTGAAATTGGGGAGCGCACCACCCGCTCTCGTGTGAATGGAGTTCTGGTCAACAAACTGCAAATGCAGCGGCTGCGAGCCTGTTTGATTGAAATTACTGCCCAGGGACAGACCCTCCAACTGCAGGATCCGCAAAACCAGCGGCGATGGTTGGATGAGTTTGCTGGCGAAGCAACTCTACAGGTGCGGCAGCAGGTCCAGGAGGCCCATCGCCAGTGGATGACAGCTCGAACCGCCCTGGAAACCAGTCAACGGGATCAGCAAAACCGCCTGCAACGGTTGGATATTCTGCAGTTTCAAGCCCAGGAATTGGGGGCATTGCGTCTGGAGTCCCCTGATGAACTGGAACGTCTAGAGCGGGAACGGGATCGGCTCGCCCACAGTGTGGATCTGCAAAAGCAAAGTTACGAGATCTATCAGCTGCTCTACCAGGATGAAGGTGATCATCCCACGGCTGCGGATTTGGTGGGGGAAGCGGAGCGGATCCTGGGAGGCATGGTGGAACTGGATCCAGAGTTGCAATCGGTGGCAGAGATGGTCAGCAGCGCCCTGATCCAGGTGGAGGAAGCAGCACGGCTCCTCTATGCCTACGGGGAAGGCCTGGAGGCCAACCCGACGCGGCTGAGTAAGATTGAACGTCGCATCACCCAGCTGAAACAGATCTGTCGCAAGTATGGTCCCAGTCTGGCCGAGGTGATTGGCCATGCGGAGCGGGTCATGGAGGAACTGGACTTGCTCAAGGATCAGGGGGCCAGCTTGGAGGAATTGGAAGCACAGGACCAGGCCACCCGCACCCTTCTGGAACAACGCTGTACCCAACTGACCCACCTGCGGCAGCAAGCGGCAACGCAATTAGAAGCCAACCTGATTACAGAACTAGAACCTTTGGGAATGCACGGGGTGCGTTTTCAAGTCCAGATCTCCTCTGGTCCTCTCAGCGCTGAAGGCCATGATCAGATTACCTATTTGATCAGCCCCAACCCCGGGGAACCGCTTCAGCCTCTGGCGGCTACGGCCTCAGGGGGGGAAATGAGTCGTTTCCTGCTGGCGATGAAGGCCGTGTTTACTAGGGTTGATCCGGTATCAGCTCTGGTATTTGATGAAATCGATGCCGGAGTCTCTGGCAAAATGGCTCAGGCGATTGCCCATAAACTGCTCACGATTGCCCGCGATCATCAGATCCTGTGTGTCACTCACCAACCCTTGATTGCTGCCATGGCCGATCACCATATCCGTGTGAGTAAGGCTGTGAAACAGAAACGGACTCGGGTGCAGGTGGATACGCTCTCTGAACAGGATCGGCGGCATGAACTGGCGCAATTAACTGCCGGACATTCCGCTCAAGATGCCCTGGGTCTGGTGGAGTCACTGTTGAGTCAGGCAGCTCAGCTACGCTCTCGGCAGATGGTCTCCCAATAGCTGGCAGCGTCAGACCCTAAGATTCTCCTGCCACTACATAGTCATCTAGAGAAGCATGAAAGAAAAAGAGACATCCCGACTCCGTGATCGGGGCATGGGCAGATCCCGGATCTGAACGCAGATAGTCTCCCGCTTCTAGCACGGTGCCATCTTCTAAGATCAAATCTCCCGAGAGCATGTAGATCTCTTCCGTTTGAGCATGCCGATGACAGGGATACTGGCTGCCCGCCTCTGCCCGCAGTAACCCCACCACTTCCCGTGCCACTGGATCCTGATGAAACAGGGCAATCGTGATCCCCTCAGCCAGATGGGGATACCACTGCAGATCTGCAGAGCGGACCAATTGAGAGCCTGAGATCGGTGTTGTGCGCTCTGCCTGAGTCAAGGGGACGGGCTCAAGCGGTTCCAGAAACTGATCCTGATAGCAGGCATGCACCAGGCATATACACCCCCCCAGGGTGCGATGGGGATGCTGGGAATCCGGAACCGAGCGAATATAGTCTCCAGCCGTGAGAACCGTATCATAGATGATCAGATCTCCCTCCAGCATGTAAATTTCTTCGGGTCCAACATGCCGATGGACAGGATAGTAAGCTTCTGGGTCTCCTTGCATGAGGGCGACCATCTCTCTTTTCTCTGTATCCACATGCAGTTGTGCCACCTTCACCCCCGCCACTGGATGAGATTGCCACTGCCGATCAGAGGCGCGCTGGAGCACCTTGGTTGGGGGGTTGGCCTCTGCTTCTAGGCGGCGTTGCAACCGAGCTTTTAAATCTGGGGCAGGCGTCACGGGTGTAGCAAGATAGGATAAGCAGGCAAGGGTTTCAGTGATCTGGTTCAGATCCCCTTCTAGCCATTCTTTGTGAACGAGTTCGACTTCAAACTGATCTTGCTCCACTGGATCCAGCAGATCTAGTGCATACCATGCCACCATATTCTGCAGTTCGAGATCATTCATTGCGGAGTACTTTACATTGCGCTTAAGTACCAGTGTAATGCGAATTCCCCCCTTGACTGTCCAGCGGTAGCAAGGCGCGGAGCTTACTTAATCCCAGCCGCAGCCGAGTCTTGACCGTGCCAATAGGGACATTCAGGTGTTCAGCAATTCTGGCCTGGGTCCAGCCGTTAAAGTAGGCCAGCAGGATCACCTCACTTTGTTCTGGAGGGATCTTCCCAAGGGCAGATCTGACTGCTGACTGCCGCTCTGTTTGTAAGACATGATCCTCTGGGCCAGAGGTGAACGTGCTACTCCCCTCGCGAAAGGTTTCCAGAGTGATGAGGGTGCGCAGAGCACGTCGTTGCGAACGGATTTTGTCCAGAGCACGGCTGCGGGTCAACAAAAAGAGCCAGGCTTCCACTTGCCCGCGGTGTGGATCGTAGGACTTTGCTGTGCGCCAGATCTGACTGAAGACATCCAGGACCACTTCCTCTGCGTCCTCAACCGATCCCAGCATTTTGCAGGCTAACCCCAACAGGATGCGAGCATAGCGGTCATAAAGGTCGGAGAGGGCAGACTGATCCTGTTGAGCAATCCGCTGCATTAAATGCAATTCATCTGTCAACTGATGGGAATTGGGATCTGACATAGCAGAGATCCAGGGAAAAGCAATGCAGGTTCCTCAGGCAAAAAGGAAAGAGATTGCCTCCAGATTATGCCATGGGATTCTCGCTCTGGGGGGTGAGGGGGGCCTTTCGGTTGCTGGTCAGAACTTAATGATTGGATCAGTGGGGTTGGATGTTATCAACTGGGATCAGTGGGATGAGCGACTCTGATCAGTTTCCTGGATCTGTCTACTCAAAATACTATTACTTAAGACTGTCAGGGCCTTCAGATCGGCGTAGTTAAAATGGCGAGTTTGAAGTAAGAGTTGGATGCAGCGTTTCTGCCAGCTGTTCAGGGTGCCGCTGTGAAGGGCGTCTTGCACGATGTCCTGGATTCTCATGGTTCAGCCTCTGCGTGAACACCTCTAGAGTGCCCCAGATCAAGGTATTGAGTGGTGATAACCCTCATAGATTGATGTGATCAAACTCACTCAACCCAGGAATGAGTAGCTTATGCAACCTGCAGGTACACTGGTGGCATGGAAGATAGTTCTCGAACTCGGCCATGACTGAATCCATTTCCACACGTACCCATCACCTATTGGTGGTTGATGATGACTCCGGTCGCAGGGTTTTTCGCCTGGAGGCCACCACCTACTCGATTGGTCGAGATCCCACCTGTTCGATTATGCTGCATTCACCCCTGGTCTCGCGTCAACATGCCCTTCTGGCTCGAATTGGGGGAGGGGAAGGAGCTGCTGGAGTCGGGTACCGCATCTTCGATGGCAATTCCCAGGGCAAGCCCAGCAAGAACGGGATCCTGGTGCAGGGAGAACGGCGAAGTGCTCATGATCTTGAAGATGGAGATCTGATTGAATTTGCTCCCGAGATTCGGGCTTGTTACTATATTCGCACCATGAGTGAAGACGATATCTCCCGCTACACCCAGAGCACCCCGTTTCGCAGTATCAAGGCCATGCCCATTGATCAGATTGGGACCTCAGTTCTGGGGTAGCCGCGGCTGGCTCCTGCATAGGATACAGAGAGAACATTTTCAAACACTGAGGTTCTGTCAAGGGGATACTCTGTTATTTACCATGTATATAATTGAGCTGGTTGAATAATTCATTCAATCAGATGTAGCAATCTTACGGTAGTAGCTTTCGTGCTGAACCTCAATCTGCGACTTAGAAGCTCATCATGGTTACGCTGGCTCAAGGTTCTTTTCCAGAACCGACGAAGGGTTCCCTCTGATTTTCTCGAGCTCAAGTACAACTTGATCCGCACCCTGATCCGCGAGATTTACGGTCAACAGCCCCTGGATCAAGTTCTATCTAAGGCCGCACAACAGGTCTGTGAGATACTCCAGGCAGATCGGGTGCTGATCTACAAGTTAGGGGAGTCTGGACATGGGCAGGTGGTGGCAGAGGCTGTGGGCTCTTCCATTACCCCTTTACTCGGACAGGTTTTTGTGGATGAGTGTCTGCAGGGAGACTACTTACAGAAGTTTGAGCGTCATTATGTTAAGGGAACTAAGGACGTAGAAGTAGAGGGATATTTACCCTGCTATCTGCAACTGTTACGCACCCAGGCGATCCAGTCGAATCTGCTGGGGGCCATCTGGAGCCAGGATCATCTCTGGGGATTACTGTTTGTGCAGCACTGTCAGGGTTCCCATGCCTGGACTTCCTTGGAAGAAGATCTGGTGCGTGAATTACTGGATCCCCTGGGACTAGCCATTCAGCAAGCTGAAGACGTCCAAAAACTGGATCAATCTCAGCAGAAGTTAGCTGGAATTTTAAGTAATGCCAGTGCCGCGATTGTCAGTTTCCGTGTGAAAGCAAGCCTGAATCAGAAGGAGTACGACTATTTCTCAGATGGCTGCACCACTGTCTTTGGGTTCAGTCCCGAGGAGTTTAAGGCCACTCCCGATCTCTGGGAGTTCCGAATTCTGCAGCAGGATTTAGAAGTGGTCAGATCTCAACTGGAGGAGATCATTTTTCAAGGGGGAGAACTCACCTTCAGGTACCGTTTTTTACATAAAGATGGCACACTGCACTGGATCTCGGACTCCATCAGTTCTTACTGGAATCGAGAACAGCAATGCTGGCAGGTGACCAATGTGGCCTACGACATCACAGAACAGAAACAACTGGAAATAGCCTTACAGCAGTCAGAGCAACGGTTACAGAACCTGATCGATCGAGCAGGAGCTGCCATTACCGGATTTCGAGTCTCGGCTCAGGGAACCTATCAATATGACTACCTTTCCGCTGGCTGTGAGCGCGTTTTTGGCTACAAGGCGGAAGAAATGTTGAGTGATCAAGATCTCTGGTGGACAGGGGTTCACCCTGATGATCAACCTCACTTACCGCGACCGGGGATCTACACGTCAGCGCAACCGATGCTGCAGGAATATCGTTTTTTTGCCAAAGATGGCTCTCTACGTTGGATTGCCAACAGCTTCAGTACCCAGGCTGATCCCCGCACGGGTGGGTGGGTGGCGACAGCGGTGGATATTGATATTACCGATCGCAAGCTGGCGGAACTGCAGCTATTAGAGCGAGAAGAACAACTGCGGGCCTCTCTGCGTGAAAAAGATGTCCTGCTCCAGGAAGTACATCACCGCGTCAAAAATAATCTGCAGGTGATCTCCAGCTTGATGCGGCTACAATCCCGCACTCTAAGCGAACCCTCGGCTCGGCAAGCCTTTCGAGAATGTCAGTACCGCATCCAGTCCATCGCCTTAATCCATGAGCAGCTCTATTCAGAACATCAACTAGCCTTGATCGATCTGGCCCGCTATGTGCCGCGATTGGCTCATGATATCTACTGCACCCTGGTGACCGATGCCAACCGGATCCGATTGGGGGTGGAAGCGGACTCCATTGAGTTGAATCTCGATCAGGCGATTGCCTGTGGGTTGATTTTAAATGAGTTGATCACCAATGCTTGCAAACATGCCTTTCCTCAACAGTCGCAGGGTTTCATCCGTGTCGCTTGTCTGCAACGCTCTGGCCAGGCTAGTCTATGTGTCTCAGATGATGGTGTTGGTCTCCCCACTACTAATTTAAGGCAGATCAATCCCGAATCCCTGGGACTCTCACTAGTTTGTGATCTGTGTTCTAAAATAAAAGGAATGGTGAGTGTCAATTTGACTCATGGTACTGAGATTTGCATCACCTGGCCGATTGCGCCTATTTCAGATCCCCCACAGTGAGTTCTTCAATGCTGGATATTGGCAAAGCCAGCCTGTTTGTGGTCGAGGACGAAATTCTGGTCGCCCGTGATCTGCGCACCAGTCTGGAGGATTTGGGCTATGCCGTTGTCGGTACGGCTACTTCTGGCGAGGAAGCACTGGCCAAGGTGCCTTTACTTCATCCTGACCTGATCCTGATGGATATTCGTCTGGAGGGAGAACTGGACGGCATCCAGACTGCTGAGATCATTCGTCGCCGATGGCGGATCCCCACCCTTTATTTGACAGCGCGTTCAGATATCGAGACGCTACAGCGGGCTAAGCAGACGCGGCCTCTGGGATTTTTGACCAAACCTCTGCGCTCCCAGGATCTGCAGGCAACGATTGAAATGGCCCTGATGCGCCCCCCCTGTTCTCCGGAAGCAGTTTACCGCTGGGATCCTCTGTTTTTTGTCCTCAATACACTGGAGGAGGCAGTGGTGGTGGTCAACAATCTTAACCAGATCACCCACACCAATCCGGCGGCAGATCTGGCGCTGGGCGCTTCCCATGAACGTGTTGATGGACAGGCTGCTGAGGTGATTCTGCCCCTGCCCGCTCATATTTGCAGCTGGGATACGATTCTCAACAGTCCCGGCCCGATGCTACTACCCCCAGAGTTTTCCTGCCTCATGCGATCTGGACGACATCTCCATCTCCATCAAGCCCGTGCTATTCCGTTGCAAGATGAAGAAGGCTCACCCCAGGGGGCCATGCTGATCTGGGATCCTCAGGTGCCTAATAGCCAGTTGATCCATGCTTTTGTGGAAACCATCTCCCATGAGTTGAAGACTCCCCTGACGGCGATGAAAATGGCGTTGCACCTGCTGAAAGTAGCTCGTCACAATTCGCCTCATTCAGAACCCAGTCCTACTGACCAGCGGTACCTGGGGATCCTCGATAAAGAACTGGAAAAAGAAATTGAACTGGTGAACTCGCTTCTGGATTTTGAGCGCCTGGAATACCTGGCAGCCCCTCTGGAGATACAATTTCTCGATCTGTATCCCTGGCTCCTGCAGCATTTGCAGTTATGGGAAGCTAGGGTGGCGACGGCTAACCTGACCCTCACCTGGGATCTGCCTGGCTCCCTGCCTGCCATTCAAACCGATCCTTCCCATCTCGAGAGAATCCTGAACGAATTGCTCACCAATGCCTGTCGCTTCAGCCCAGCGGAGAATCGATTCATGTGCAACTGACCCTCAGGGATCAAACCCTACAGTTCAGGATCACGAACACTGGGGTGACGATTGCCGAGTCCTTTCACCGCCTCATTTTTAAACCCTTCTACCGTGTTCCTTCCACCGATCCTTACCAGTTCCCAGGTACAGGACTGGGGTTAGCCACGGTACGGCATCTGGTGAGTCTTCTCGGGGGATCTATTCAGGTGGAAAGTGGGAATCACCAGGTAGGTTTCCAGATCAACTTGCCCATTGGTTAGGAAAGGGGGCTGCTTCTTTCCCTTGATCCCACATGATCCGCAAACCATAAATCGGGCAGACAGACTCCAGCGTCCACTATTGTGGAGAGAGGTTGCGTTCTGCTCAAATTCATGGAAACCACTACCTCGGATAGTAAGGCCTCACTGCTCCCTCTCACGGAACAGATCAGCCAGTTAACTGCGAACGTGGGGTCTGTCTTCTTGGGGAAGTCGGAGGTGATCCAGATGGTGGTGACCGCGCTGATCGCCCGGGGGCATATTTTGCTGGAGGATGTTCCGGGTGTCGGAAAAACCACCCTGGCCCAGGCCATTGCCCGCAGTTTGGGGGCTGACTTTCAACGCATTCAATTTACCAGTGATCTTTTGCCCAGCGATATTCTCGGGATCAGTATCTTCAATAAAGACACACGTATCTTTGAGTTTCGACCGGGTCCGATTTTTGCCCATGTGGTTCTGGCGGATGAGATTAACCGCACCTCCCCTCGCACCCAGAGTGCCCTGTTAGAGGCCATGGCCGAGAGCCGCATCTCCTTAGATGATCAAACCTATCGCCTGCCGGATCCCTTTATCGTCCTGGCCACCCAAAACCCGCTGGAGTACCACGGCACCTATCCTCTGCCGGAAAGTCAGCTGGATCGGTTTTTAATGCGCCTCTCGATCGGCTATCCCGCTCAGGATATTGAGCGCAAGCTTTTGCTGGAACGGCGTGCCTCTGAGCCTGTCGAGGAACTGAAAACGGCCATGTCACTGCCATCACTACAGGAGATTCAGACCAAGGTGGATCAGGTGCAGATGGATGAATCGCTGGCGGACTATATTCTGCAGGTGGTGCAGGCGACTCGGAGCTCATCACTACTGCGGGCAGGGGTTTCGACTCGGGGGGCACTCGCCTTAGCTCGGGCAGCCAGAGCCCATGCCCTGATTCAGGGACGCACCTATTGCATTCCCGATGATCTCACGCATCTTTTTGTTCCGGTTCTGGCTCACCGCATTTCCCTGAGTGGCTTACCCGATTCTTTCCAGAGCACGCGCCGCGAAGCCGAAACGATCATTCTAGATATTGTGGCAGGGATCGAGGCTCCCGTGTGAGGTTGGGAAGAAAGATTCGTCTACCCCGCAAGTTTTCTCTGACTCGGATCGGTCGCATTTTTATTGGCATCACGATCCTGGTAAGTATTGCGGCCTTTAATACTGGCAACAATGCCCTCTATCTGTTGTTTTCATTAATGCTGAGTCTGATCTTGATCAGCGGCATCCTTTCCGAGGCAGTTCTGCAGGGGATTAGGGTAGAGCGACAGTGGCCGCGGCATATTTTGCAGGGCAGGACACGATCATTCCGGTAACCGTTGTAAACACCAAGCGCCGTGCCAGCTACTCGTTGCTGATCAGCGAGCAAGTGCAGGATCTAACCCATCCGTCTTTCTTTATTCTGCAACTGGATCCCCAGCAGGAGGTCGCATCCTCCTATCGCATGCATTTTCCCAGGCGGGGAGTGTGGAGAAGTCAGGGCTACGAGATCACCACTACTTTTCCTTTTGAGCTGTTTCGCAAAGGTCTGGAAGTCTTTCACCCAGAAGAGATTTTGGTTTTTCCCCGTCCCATTCCTCCTGCACGGCTTCCCCACTTCACCAGCCGTCCCCTGGGAGAGATCGCTCGTCCTACCAAAGGGAACACCGGAGATTTTCGTAGTCTGAGGGAGTATCGTAGCAGCGACAGTATGCGGCATGTGCACTGGAAGGTGTCTGCTAAACGCGATCAACTGGTGATCCGAGAGCTAGAAGGACAGGCCCTTGATAGTCTGATCGTTTGCTTCTATAACAGCTGGCACCCCTATCCCTACGCTTCGGAATGGATCTGTGAAGATCTGGAACAACACCGCCAGCGGCTAGAAAGGGGGGTAGAAGCCTGTGCAGGACTGATTCAACATTTGATCAACCGCCGACATCCGGTTGCCCTGGTAACGCTGCAGGATCGCACCCCCTACGGCAACAGTGCCTTGCACATGGAAGGGATCCTGAAGCTACTGGCGCGTCTGCAATTTGTAGGAGAACCGGACAGCCCTACCCTAACCCGAACGCTTGCTTTTGATCTGCAACCCCAGGATCGGTGCATTCTCATGGCGGAAGGGCCTGTTTTTCCTGAGATTACGACGGGTCAGGTGGTGGCGAAGATCCCTTTTGGGTAATCACTTGATCTCGGTCACCTGGATGGTGTCTCCCTCTTCCAAACCCAGTTCCTGAGCGGTGCCACCCCGAAATTCCAGCACCTGATCCACCAGCTGATCCCGAGGAGGGCCATAGGTGGGGCAGGGTTGTTCTAGACAGCTGGGCACATTATCCGCTAGATGCACAATCTTGCCATCCAGCATAAAGATGATGTCCAGGGCAATGTAGGTGTTGTACATCCAGAAGGTGGCGGGGCGGGGTGGATCCATCGGGAAAAGCATGCCCCGATCTTCGGGTAGTTGCTCGCGGAACATCAGACCCAAACTTTGCTGTTGAGGGGTTTTTGCCACTTCCAGATCAAAGGTGCGATCTCCGATCACTGCTTGCGCCTCGATGTTCATGTTCTGGGGCTGCATCTTGTCAATTCGGGTCTCAGCGTTGGTGACCTGTGGAGATCCAAGCACCAGTAAAGCTGCGAGGGGTAAAATCAGACTTTTGTGGCCTGGTAAAAACGCAGGAGGACGGGTTGGGTTTAATGGAGATAAGTTCATAGATGATCCAGAATAAGACAGAGGCCAGAGAAGATCCTTCCTCAGGCTATCAGAGTCTTTGTCAAGCAACATGCTTTTGCCGCTAGTCTCGGGTGTGGCAAATTGCACCTGCTGATCAGAAAAACAGGATGCTATGACTGAGGGGTACCAGGAAACGGACCATCTATACCATGATCTTCCAGCCTCATGCCGTGGACGATCTTGTCTATCCCGAGAGTGATGGCAATTCCATGGCAGACAACACCGAGCAGTTTCGCTGGATTGTCACCATCAAAGAAAATCTAGAGATCCTTTTCGCCGAGGATCCTAATGTGTTTGTGGCTGGGGATCTGCTCTGGTATCCGGTCAAGGGGAGCTTAGAAAGAATGGCCCCGGATGTGCTGGTGGCGTTTGGGCGTCCTAAGGGGAAACGAGGGAGCTTCAAACAATGGGAAGAAGAGAATATTGCTCCCCAGGTGGTATTTGAGATCTTGTCTCCCAGCAATAAGGATCGACGAGGGGTTAATTCTCTGGAAACGAAATTTGAGTTTTATGACCGCTACAGTGTTGAGGAGTATTACATCTACGACCCGGATGATCTGATCCTGGCAGGCTGGCTGCGTCGCGGTGAAAAGTTGCAGCCGATTCCAGATATGCAAGGGTGGGGCAGTCCCCGCCTAGGAATTCAATTTAAGTGGGAAGTGGAACAGATTCTCAAGATATTTCGCCCTGATGGCAAGCAATTTCTAACGCCATTGGAAATGGAGGAGCGAATCCAGAACATGGAAGCACAATTACTGCTTACTGAGCAAAGAGCAGATCGTCTAGCAGAACGACTCCGCTCCCTCGGGGTAGATCCAGATAGGCTTTGACTCAAGCTGCGGTCTGGAGAGCCGGAGATGTCGCATTAAGAATTGCATCTGCTGTTAATCGGCCTGAGATCGTTGCTCCCTCCATGCTGTCAATGTAGTCCTGGGCGGTGTAACTGCCCGCCAGAAAGAAGTTGGGGATCGGGGTCTGCTGTTGAGGGCGGTAGGGATCCATGCCAGGGGCTTCGCGGTATAGGGAATTGGCCAGCTTGACGACATTGAACCAGGTCATATTCAACTTGCGCGATGAGGGGAAGAGTTGATGCACCTGCTCCAGGACTTTTTGGGCAATCTCTTCGTTAGCTATGGGAATAAATGGATCTCCGGGGGTCAGTACACATTGCAATAGAGAGCCCTGTCCCTCTTTGTAGTAATCGGCGGGACTGGTGAGAGCCAGATCAGCAAAACAGGAGAAATCGGCATCGGCGGTGTAGAGCAGGTTATCGATCCCCACCGCAGTTTTTTGCTCCTTCACTGTCTGTGCAGATCCTAGTTCCGTCACCCAACCGTCAAACCGCAACTGCACCGTTGCCACAGGAACCGAGTCCAGCTTGTAAATATTGTCGAACTGGGGCCAGTGTCTCCATGCCTCAGGGATCAGACGCTTGATGCCATCCACCGCTGCTGCGCAGACATACAGATCTGCCGTGATCACCTGATCGTTATTCATCCGCAGCCCAGTCACCTGCCGTGATTCATCCTCACTGATCAAGATCTCACTGACTCCCCGACGGGTATGTAGCTGCCCGCCCCGCGCGCAGATGTAGTTGGCGATGGGCTGGATTAGATACTGGTCTGGAGATCCCTTGAGCATGCGAAGCACCGAGGCATCGGTCTTACTGGCAAACATCTGAAAGATGGTCAGCATACAGCGAGCTGAAATCGCCTCTGTGTCAATAAAGCCCAGCGCATAGGCAATCGGGTTCCACAGGCGCTTGAGACTTTGCTGAGATCCCCCGTGGCTACGAAACCAATCGGCGAAACTGATTCGATCTAGGGAGCGGATCTGGCGCATCGCCCCTTCAGAATTCACCAACCCTGGCACAATCGGACTGGTTCCGAGCGCGACTGCATTCTGCAACTTATCGCGGATCGAGAGTTGAGCAGTGGTGAAGAAGGCTTAAGGCCATGGAAGGGGGCCCCGATAGGAAAGCGAAAATCCAGAGAAGCAAGCTGCCCCCCGCGATTGACAAATGTATGGGTATGGTCCTTGAGAAGCAGGGCATCAAAGGCACCCACTTTGCGCATCAGGGCGAACAACTTCTCATAATTGCCAAAGAAAACATGCAGGCCCATCTCAATGTGATTGCCCTCAGGATCCTGCCAGCTGCCCACTTTCCCTCCCAGAAAAGGACGAGATTCAAAGATCTCAACCCTGTAACCTGCATCCACCAGATGCACAGCAGTCACCAGTCCTGCCAGACCTCCCCCAATGATTGCTACACGCATGGCTGCAACTCCCGCTGTGTCACAAAGAAATGTAAACCACTCTCATTTTGCGCGAAAAAGACCCGGACCAGGAAGAAACGCTCTCCCAAATTCCGAGTCCAGGATCCAAATGGATGACTAAGTCGGGTTAGCGACCTCGCTGAAGGGCAGCTTCTGCCTGGGATAATTGCTGCAGCACTCGATTTGACTGGCTGTCACGCAGGGGACGCTCGGTGCGATAGTTGGAAGCCAGCGTATTGAAAACCGTGCGCAAGGTGGTGAAAGATTGCAGTTTGGTGTAACGAGGGCCATGGTAACGGGCGTAAAACCCTTCAATCGCTACTTTGGCATCCTCGTGAGCGGCAACCCCTGCTTCTTCAGTCTCAAACTCGCCCAGAGACTCTCTCAGCGAAGCAATCACAGCCTGCCCATCCGACAGATAGTCTCCAGTGAAGGTAATCGCTGGGCTGGACTGGATCGAGCCCACCAGGATCAAAACCACCAGAAGGAGCGTGGAAACAATACGGGTAAAGAAAGATTGGATCATGATGACTCACAAACGAGCGGTGTATCTCAAGCATAGAATAATGCCACTCCGCCACCGCTTCGACTTGCATATTCCAAGCATCGTAGTGTCGCCAGCTGGAAAACTGTCCTCCTCCTGTCCCTCTTCCTGAAGCAGCCTTCTACACTAAGTTTGAAACTGGTAGATCCCCTCTTTTGGAGTCCAGATGGCAACCGAAGCTGCCGCCCGAGCTGACTTTTCTCAGATCCGTTATGCCCAGTGCTGGGAAGATGCGGATGTTCTGTTGGAGGGGTTGAATATTCAATCGGGGGATCACTGTCTGGCGATTGCCTCTGCTGGAGATAATGCCCTGGCGATGCTCACCCGTGATCCTGCTCAAGTCTACGCCATCGATCTCAATCCTGCTCAGCTGGCCTGCCTACAGTTGCGAGTGGCAGCCTACCGAACCCTGAGCTACGAAGAAATGCTGGAATTGATGGGTGCTATTCCCAGTCAACAGCGGCTATCTCACTACCGACGTTGCCGTTCAGATCTGGATCCAGCGGTTCAAGATTTTTGGGATCAACGGCCCCAACACATGCAGGCAGGTCTAGGATCTGCGGGAAAGTTTGAACGCTATTTCAACCTGTTTCGCCACTGGTGTCTGCCCTTGATCCATTCTAAGCAGGTAGTGTTGCAGTTATTACAAGGGGGAGAAGCTGAGGCTCGACATCGCTTTTATTTCAAGACCTGGAACAGCTGGCGCTGGCGCACTCTTTTTCGGGTGTTCTTTTCTCGGGCTCTCATGGGCAGATTAGGACGAGATCCCGCCTTCTTTAAGTACGTGGAGGGCAATGTTGCAGACCAGATCTACCAGCGGACTCAGCATGCTCTCACGGCGCTTAACCCAGCCGATAATCCCTATCTGCAGTGGATCCTGACGGGGCGCTATCTCTCCGCACTCCCCCTAGCGCTTCGGCCTCAACATTTTCAGACGATTCGCCAAAACCTGGATCGGTTGGAATGGCGACAGAGCAGTCTCGAAGATTTTTTGCAGACGGAATCTCATCTACGGTTCCAGAGGTTTAATCTCAGTGACATTTTTGAATACATGTCCCCTGCCAATTACCAGCACCTGCTGCAACTGATCCTGGAGCGGTCGCAGTCAGGGGGAAGACTGGTGTATTGGAATATGCTGGTGCCCCGTAGCCGTCCGGAGAGTCTGGCTCAATCCCTGATTCCCCAGCTTGACCTGGCCCAAACTTTGCACCTGCAGGACAAAGCCTTTTTCTATAGCCGCCTGGTGGTTGAGGAAGTGGCATGATCCCAATTTGGGTAAGTATCGGCGGCGTGATGATCCTTCTCGGGGTGATGATCGGGGGGCTCAAGCTTCTCACTCTCCACCATCAGCTGCACCCGGAACTGACTCGTAAGCTGCTGCATGTGGGTATGGGGATGGTGATCCTGTCTTTCCCCTGGGTATTCACGTCTCCCTGGCCTGTGTTTTTGCTGGCGGGTCTATCGACTCTGGCGATGGCAGGGATGCGGCTCCTGAAATTCTTGCGGGAAGGGGTGGGGAGTGTTCTGACAGGCGTGAATCGCATCGGCTGGGGAGAGGTGTACTACCCCTTGGCGGTGGGGATCCTGTTCTGGTGGACGGAGGGCGATCCCCTGTTGTTCAGTATTCCCATCCTGATCCTGAGCCTGGCGGATACCGTGGCGGCATTGGTGGGGGTGCGCTATGGTCAGCTCACTTATTCCTCCTGTGACAGTCACAAGAGTGTGGAGGGATCGGTGGGCTTTTTGATCGTGGCTTTTTTGAGTGTGCATCTGCCCCTACTTTTATTCAGTCAGGTGGGGCGGGTGGAAACCCTGCTGATTGCCCTGGTGATGCCTTGCTGGTGATGCTATTTGAGGGGGTGGCCTGGCGGGGGCTAGATAATCTGTTTATTCCTCTGGGAAGTCATCTGCTGCTCAGCCTTTACCTGGATGAAACCGTGGAGGCCCTGACCTGGCGGCTGCTGGCAACCGTGGTGCTGGTGGTGTTTGCCCTGGTCTGGCGGGGCCGATCCCGCTTGGATGATGGGGCACTGCTGGGGGTGGCCCTGTTTGGCTATGGGGCCTTGATGCTGGGGGGCTGGCCCTGGCTGATTACTCCCCTGAGCTTGTTTCTTTTCCATGTCTGGTTCTGGCCCCGTTCAGCTCCTCAGGTGTCCATCGATACAATTCCCCGGGTTCTGGCCACCGTGATCACTGGAGTGTTCTGGCTGGTGATGTACCGCTGGAGCCATGATCCGCTGCTGGTGTTTCCCTATGGCCTCAGCTTTGCGGTTCACCTGGCAACTCTCAAGATCTCGGCAATGGCCCGACAGGATCACCGCCACTTTTCACTGCGGATGATGGGACGGGAAATTTATCTGGCCTGGGGTCTGGCTTTTTTTCCTCTGCTCCTGATCCGGGGTCTGGCCGGAGAGTCCTGGATCCTGTTGCTGCAAGTGGCAGGTGTGGCACTGATTCTGACAGGACTTACAGCGGGACTGTTCTACACACTGGTGAGCTGGCTTTACCGACCGGATCGCGGGCGGGGATTACCCACCATGAGCAGGTTGCTGCTAGCCACCCTGGGATCTGTGGGCTTGGCTATGGTGCTTCCCTGAGCCAGATCTGACCTGTGGCTCCGTCCATGTCCACCCAATCACCGGTTTGCAGATGATCCAGCAGGTGAGGAATGGCCACAATCGCCGGAATTCCCATTTCTCGGGCCACGATCGCGGAATGGGACAGCAAACTTCCCCGTTGCACCAGGATTCCGGCAGCGGCAGGAAATAAAAGAATCCAGCCCGGATCCGTGCGTTCCGCCACCAGGATTTCGCCTGCTTGCAGTGTCGCTCCTCGCGGATCCTGATGACTCTGACTGGACCCTGGACCCGACCCGGGCAGCAGCCCAATCCCTGTAGGGTGTCTGAGGGGGCTCGATCGGTGGTGGAGGGAGTTGAAATCGGGCTGGCAAAGGGATCCAGAGAAACTGTGCCACGGGTTTGAAACCGATCCGGAGGGGGAGCCTGGAGGTTGAAGCGGGTGAACTCCTCTTGGCGGACAGCGGCCAGGGCCTTCAGATCAATGCAGGTGGTGGATCCGTCTACAAATCCCAGCGCCTCTTCCACCTCCAGATAAAAGATATCGCGCGGATCGGCTAAGACTCCATCCGTCCAGTAGCGGTGACCCAGCTCCAGAAATAGGCGGCGAACTCGGCCAAAGAGGCGGGTGCGTTCAAACCGGAGATTCTCCCGTTCCCGGATCCGAGTTCGGGTATTTTGTAACACCCAGGCCAAGATCCACCGCTTGAGAGGATGTTTGAGGAGCTGCTGGACCTGATCTTCCGCTTGCTTGCGAATCCGATCTGCGGGAAAGGACGGCTGAGCCTGGATGCGATTGCGCTGGCCTGCCACAGCGATAGAACGGTAGAGAGGCAGGGGATCATCGTCAAGTGTGGGGGACTCCAGTTTTAACTCCTCCAGGCAGCGATCCCCGAACTGATGCAGATAGGTTTTGACCTGTGTTTGCAGATCTGGATACTGAATCAGTGCCTTCTGGATCTCGTGAAGATCCGCTTCAGCAAGGGTTTTCAACAGATCTAGATGTTCAGCTGCCTGGTTTCCCATCCCGTGAATCAGGCGAGCGGGTTCTGTGCTGATCATCCCCCCTTCCCCGCACAGCAACTGGTTGGCCAGGGTTCGGTCTGGATCCTGACACCAGGACTGGGTGAGTTTGCCTAAGACCCCAAAAAAGATCATGGCCAGAAAATCGTTGATCAGGGGAGCATCCCAGTGGGTGAGCAACTGTTGTTCCAGCTGCCGGTAGGTGGTGACCAGCTGATCACTGCGCATGTCCTTGAGAGGCGGATCGGGGGGCTGGAGTGCTGCCGCCAGTCGTTGATAAAAACCTTCAATTGTCCGACTCAGGGTGAAATAGTTGCCCGCCAGGCCCAGCAGGGTTCTTCCCAGACGCAACCGATCCCGCCAGGGGTGGGTCTGTACACTGGATTTCAATTCCATTGCGATCTCAGGAGGTAATCCCTCCTTGAGCCCCATCATCTGTTCCATAAACCGTTGGTTGCTGCCAAAGCCAGGCAAAAGAGCCAGAAGGCGGTACCAGTTGTAGAGGTTGTAGTAGACCCGTCCCCGCACCAGCCCGATCATGTGCCGGAACACATTGCCCTGCTCTGCCACCACCGCCTGAGGAACTCCGAGGAGAAGACAAAACTGCCGATAGACCTCTTCGTAGGCCCGACGGGCAAAGGAAAAGGTAAGAGGGGTGGTGATACCGCTATAGCTTTCGGCAATGTTGGAGTTGTCCCAGAGGATCGGCAGACCGTCTGGATCCGGGGGCAGGTGGGTAATGGGGCGCGATTGCAGCAGATAGAGATGCCCTCCGGCATAGGCCCATTCAATGTCTTGGGGGCAACCTAGAAGGGTGCTGGTTTTTCTGGCCAGTGCAGCCACTGCCCGGATCTGCTCATCCTGCAATGTGAACTGCTGGGCCTGCTTGGGGGAGAGAGAGACCTGCTGAATGGGGTTCTGCCTAGCAGCCATCGATCCACCGGGCGTCAGGACCTGGGCCAGTACTTTGTCTCCTAAATCGCGCTTCCAGATCTGCCCTTCTCGATCCACATGAAACGTATCGCCATCCCCATCCCCGTTCACCAGGCTGGATCCTAACCCCCAGACGGAAGAGACCACGGCCATAGAACGACGACCTGTGATGGGATCTGCAGCAAACGCTACCCCAGCCACTTCTGCGGGGATCAGTTCCTGTACGATCACTGCGGGCACGGGAGGACGCGAAGCCAAACCCTGTTGTTGTCGATAGAGCAGGAGCTGGTCGCTAAAGCCAGATCGCCAGACCTGCTGTACTGCGGCCATGATCTGAGGGGGGCAGATCCCCAGGACACTCTCCAGCTGTCCGGCAAAACTTTGGGTCTGGCCATCTTCATCACAAGCAGAGGATCGCACCGCCAGATAGGTGTCCGCTACCCACCCCATGGCCGTGATTGTGGCTTCGATCTCCTGCATCACCATCCGCGAGGGAACCACCTGTGAGACAAGGGTGGCCAGGCGCTGGGGATCCTCTGTTTCCAGAAAGGCCTGTTGCTGCCATTCGTTCAGACTTTGAAAAAAGCTTCAGGCGTAATCACAAACCAGGGGGGGATGGGCAGATCCCTGGTCTGCAGCTGAGCCAAGGCAGCCGCTTTACCCCCGACGGTTTCTCGCTCGTTGGCCTCGTTAGCCAGTTGGATCATTGGGGTTGAAGGAATAACGGTCATAACGATCTCCCGATCAGAGGGGCCATACCCAGCATGAAATAAAGAACCAGGGTCCAGAGGGCTGAGAGGGATTGCAAATTTTTCCCCTGCTGCGGGGCCTGCCGACTTAGAAATTGTTGCCCTGATGCCAGCGCCACCAGCAGGAGCAATCCCAGACTGATCACCACAGGCCAGCGGAACTGAATCTGAGCTGCGGTGAAAGAGGCCAGGATCAACGTCAGGAGCAGGATTCCCCACCAGATGCCCACCGCCCGCCTGATCCCCCACAGGTGTGAATAGGTTTCCACCCCGTTTTCTTCGTCCACAGGACTGCGGAGCTTGCGTCCGATCTCAATCACGATGCCGTTGCTAAAGCTGGTGGCCATCAACCACCCCAGACCTGGGGGAGGGGATCCCTGCTGAGGTAACCAGTCAAAGCCGCTGGCATAGAGGTGAAGCAGGGGCATGATCACCATATGGCTGAGCAGGTAAACCCCAGGATGAGCCTTTAGCCAGTGGGGAATGCCAAACTCACAGCTCATGGCCCCCAGATAGATCCAGACCCCCAGCAGCAACAACAGCAGGCGGGGATCCGACCACCAGGCCAGTCCTGCTTCCACCACCAGGCTCAGGACAAATACACCAGCAAGTTCCGCCAAGCTGATCACGTCCCGGGGAACCGGACGGTAGGGCGAAACTGGCGATCTGCTTCCCGATCTTTAAATTCATCGGCAATGCGCAACTGCAAAAAAGTAGCAAGCAGCTGACGAAAGCCATCCCCAGGGGCAGCAGCAACAGGTGGGTTTCCCCTCGTAACAATCTGGAATAGCCCACCCCCGCAACACTGAAGATCAAGATCAGAGGTCCCTGGACCGCCAGGGGAAAACGTTCCTGCAGGTAGATCCAGCCCCGCTTAAGCATGGTGGTGATCCTCAGCTACCGCTTCACCTTTGCCACGTGCCAGTCGTTGATGGGCCCGGGTAAACTCCCCTGCCGCCATGGCTCCCACTAACGAAATTTCTCCCGCCAGGGCCAGCCCCACAGCTACCTCTGCCAGTGCATTGGCCTGTCCGCTGCCCACCAAACCCAGGATCTGTAGACAGGCTTGTGGAGTGGGCAAACGGGTGCCTCCCCCCACGGTTCCTAGGATCAGATTGGGAAGCGTGAGGCTGACGTAGAGATCCTCTCCCTGTTGTTCAAAGCGGGTGATGCCCACCGCCGACTCTGCCACACAGGCGGCATCCTGACCGCAGGCAATGTAGAGGGCTGCCAGACCGTTGGCCAGGTGCCCCTGGATCCCGAAACTACCACTCATCACCCCTCCCGTTGCTGCAAATTGGTAGTAGTGCAGCATCTCTGCCACAGTGCAGTGCAGCCGCTTCTCGATCAGGCTGGCAGGGATCAGGGCTTCGGCAGTGGCTTTACGGCCCCGCACCGATTGAAAGGAACTCCAGCTGGCCTTCTTATCCCCAGACATATTGGCCTCCACATACCAGCGCTGAGGGATCTCGGGTGTGTGCTGCAGAATGTATTGACAGGCGGCCTCGGTGGCAATGGTCACCATGTTCTGACCTGCAGCATCGGCGGTGAAATATTCAAAGATGAGATAGACGTGGTTGCCCTCCAGATGGATCTGCAGGTGGGTGAGCTTGCCATAGCGAGTGGTGGACTCGGCCACGGCCCGGATCGGTTCCTGGTTCTCGGTGATCCAGTGGATGAACTTGCCCGCCTGCAGCAGGGTGGAAAAGGCAAAGCCCGGGGTGCGCGTGACTCCTTCTTTGACCACCGCACAGGTGCAGCCCCCGGCTCGGGTCAGGATCTGGGCCCCTCGGGTGTAGGAGGCAACCAGGGTGGCCTCTGTGGTGGCTAAGGGCACATAGTAGTTGCCCTGGGCAAAGATGCCGTTGATCCGCAGGGGCCCCGCCAGACCAATGGGCATCCGCGCCACACCAATAAAATTCTCGATGTTGTGGATATAGCAGGCAGCTTCCTCCAAACTGCGTGGATCTAGAAGCTGTTCCTGAACCTGATCATGCACCGGCAGCAGGTGCCAGCGTTGTTGGATTGCCGTGGCTGTGATCCTGGAAGGGTGGGCAATGCGAGGAGAAAGTACCTCCTCCGAGGGGAGTAACCGTTGTTCTAGATCCGCAAGCGGGTGCTGTTGCAATAGTCGTTGTAGATAGGTCTGGGCACGGGAGGCATCAGTTGACATGGGTGGGCTCCTTTTCAGGCATAGTTAAGAAAGATGGTGGGTGAGCCACTGCCGCAGCGCGGGGTAGTCGATTTTGCCGTTGTGGCGACGATCCACAGGAATGTGGGGTAAGAATAGGATCCGGTCCAGGTGAGCCCAGCTCAAGGCCTCCTGTAGCCGTGATTGCAAATGGCTTCTGGATGGTGAGGGATCGGCCTCCACCACCAGCAGTCGCTGATCTCGAAACTGGATCAGGGCCGTTCTGCGGATTCCCTGGATCTGGGTGGCAGCACTTTCGACCGCGAAGGGATAGAGCGTTCCTTGTGAATCCACCACCCTGGCCCGATCCCGCCCCAGCAACCAGAGGCGTCCGCCCTCATCCAGATAGCCTGCATCGCCGGTGCGGTGCCAGATCTGTTCTCCCACTCGCAACTTGTGCTCCTGATTCCCCTGGCCATCCAGGTATCCCTTCAGGACATGTTCCCCGATCACGACGATCTCTCCTGGCTGTTGCGGGGAAAGACAGAGGCTTTCAAAGGAGGCTGGTGTGAAGGCAGGGAGAGGCTGATCCCCCTGGCTGGCGAGGATGCGCACCTGGATCTGGGGGATGGGATATCCGGTTAATAAGCCCTGACCGCACACCATCCGGTCGAGATCCTCTGGGGTGATCTGGGAGTAACGCATCGGGGCAATGGGTTCTGCCTCTGTAGAACCGTAGAGGGCGGTGATCTCTGCCTGGGGGGCTATGCTGGCTAACTGCTGCAGCAGACGGGGAAAGACAGGGGTACCTCCGGTGGTGATCCGCTGCAAACTCTCAAGTCGCAGATCCCTCTCCTGGCAGAAGGGGATTATCCGTTCCCAAAAAGCGGGAGGAGCGGCTGCCCGAGTGGGGGGATAACGCTGGATCTGAGCTATCACCGCAGCGGGTTTAATGTGACCGGGGCGACGTAGATCCAGATTCGGAATCAGGGTGGTAACGCCCGCCGCCAGATTGGCCAGAGCAAACATCGGCAGGGTGCAGAGATCCCGATCGTCAGGTTGCAGCTGGATTGCCGCTTTCAGGGCTCTGTATTGGGCCAGAAGCAATTCATGAGTGCGGATCGCCCCTTTGGGAGCGCCTGTACTCCCGCTGGTGAAGGTGAGCAGGGCCGGAGATTCTCCCTCCACTTTCTGGATCCGATCCCAGGGCAGCAGGTGCCAGGCGCTGGAGAGTGGAGTGGTTCCTGGCAACCCAGGTCCGATCCCGATCGCATGGGGAATAGCTCGCAACCTGGCATGGCGCAGGCGCAGCAAGTGAGCCTTCAGGGAGCCCACAAAGGCTACGGGTTGGATCCGCTGACAGCAAGCCGCAATCTGATCTGCTGGAGCAGCAGGATCCATGAAGGTGGCCACCAGCCCCAGGCGGAAACAGGCCAGCAGCACGATGTAGAGGGAAGTGGACATGGCCTGAAAGATCAACACCTTCTCCCCTGGCTGGAGCCCCAGATTTTGAAATAGAGCTGCAACCTGAGCAGATTTCTGATTCAGATCCGCAAAGCTGAGCGTGCGCTGCTGCCCCCACCGGATCTCCTCCAGAGCAGGATGGGATCCGTGCTGGTGGGCCTGTTCAACCAGCAGTTGGGCGATATTCACTGGCCTGCCTCCGCGAGATAGAGGGTGTAACGACGAAAGGGACGCGCCTGTCCCCCCAGAACGTTGCGGAGGCATTTTTTCGTGCATGAGGGCATGGATTGCCCGCTTCAGTCCCAATTGCCTGGTGGTCTGATGGCAGCGCTGTACCAGCAGATTGCCGAGTCCGGCATAGGAGCGGCCCGGTTTGGTGGCTACGGTTTTGATGACGACAGTATCGAGAGGTTCGCCCCGCTGAGCTTGAGTCAGATCCGGCAGGGCAAAGATAAAACCCAACAGGTTTTCAGCGTGGTAGGCCAGCTGTACTAAACGGGGTTCAAGAAAGTTGGCAACAGGTTGATAGAGACTGAGGAATCGTTCCCTCTCCAGCGGCGTGTAGAGAAAATTACCCGCAAAGGCTTGCAGGCAGAGTTTATGAATATCCTCTAGATAATCAGACAGGGATCGACCCACCAGATTAAAGATTTCCACCCCCAGTTTGTCCAGGCGTTGCTCGACAGCAAGCAGGCGAGGATCAACAGTTTCTAGATCTTCCACAAGAGAAGATAGGTAATGGGTTAGCGGTTGAAAGCCAGCCTGCAGGAAATGCTGTGGCCAATCGGCAGGGTGATCCGGTTCCAGTAAAAAGGGAGGGTGATCTCCTGGCTCTGTAATCAGTCGATAGCGAAACCAGGTGGATCCATCCATGGGTCCTACGACCGCTGAACACCCATGTTCCCCAAGCAGATGACAGGCATTTTTCAACAGTTCAGATCCGGCCTCTGTTTCAAGAGCCGCATAATGTCCTAGGACACCAAGGGTTTGTTCCTGCCAGATTAATCCTGTCGAGGCCCAAAAGGAACAACGGGCTAGTGGCCGATCGTCTTGAATCAAGATCAGGTGACTGGTGGGGGCATGCAGATCAAATTCTGTCTTTGAAAGCAGGGGTAGGTTCTGTTCATGACACCTGAAAAGATTGGGGATCTGGTCAAGAGTCTGGATCTGGAGGATTGACACAGGTCTCGCTCCGCACATCGGAATAGTTCTACAGTAGGTCTGATCCTCCGTGCGATTCTGGACCACTTGTGCCAGTCTTTGAACTGCCCACCAAAAAAGGGGCGGATCGTATGAATGCACTCCCAGCTCCACAAGCAGAGTTTCAGGAGTTAGGAATCACTACCTCCAGTTCTATCGACAGCTAGGTTCTAGCGGCAGAGAGCGAATTCTGGAACTGGCTCATTGTTGGTCAACAAAGCTCTTAACCGTCTCGATCAGCTTTTGGGGATCCACAGGTTTGGCAAGGAAACCATCCGCTCCCACCATTTTCGCTCTCACCCGGTCCACAAGGCCATCACTGCCTGTGAGGATCACGACCGGAATGTCCTTCAGACGAGAAACTCTGTGGATCTGGGCACAGACCTCGTAACCATTGGACACTGGCATGACAAGATCAAGAAGGATCAGAGTAGGTTTGTGCTTGAGCAGGGTGGGGATAGCCTGAAGCGGGTTTTGCTCGTAAAGGAGCTTAAATCCATGTGGACAGAGTAGCAATTCCAGTTGTTTTGCCACCATCGGGCTATCGTCGATGCAAACAATGACTGGTTTCTGCCCTGGTTTTATTGAATGGGGCTTGGGGCTGGAAGGGGACAAGGTCTGTGCAGGAGTATTGGGTTGGGTTGGCGGATGATCTTGCCCAGACACAAGACTGACGACGGCAAGATTACCGCAGGCCACCTCAGGGAAAAGCAGGGTCGCCAGCTCAGTGAGATCCTGATCCAGTAGGGAGGCAATACTGCGTAGGGATTGAGTTCCATCCAGATAATGATGCAAAATCTCGAGGGTTGCTGGGAGGGCGCACTCCTTCAGGTTTTGGGGACGGCGAATCGTGATGGCATCGGTGGGAGAATAGGCTGCTAACCCAGTTTCTTGCCAGGCATCCCAGGTCTGTCTAACTTTTTCCAGGGCTTGCTCACTCCGGATCAGGGTGAATGGAGTGTCCAGAGATTGGTCTTGTTGCATCAATGCCAGTACACGATGTTCGGGTCTATCGGGAGACTGCATCTCTTCCAGGTAATGGCGCACATCGAACAGCACTTCTGTGACCACCTCTTCGACTATTGCGACCAACTGTACTCGCTGTATGGTGCGACGTTCCAGGAGACGGGTTAAAACCCTGTACTCGGAAACACCTCCCTTTGCTTCCTGCGTCAGGAACTCTATGTCTACATGATCAACTTCCGGACAGTGTTGATGCAGGATACGGTGCCACCGTTGATGAGGCTGGATCCCTTCTCCCGCCCAGACCAGGCGACCTAAACACAGGTACAGACTCCACTGCAGGCCCTTGGCTCCCATCAACAGAACTCGAGAGGTTACCCGTCGACGACTTAGATCTTCTAGATACCGACTTAGATCCGTAAAAGTGTGGAGAGTGGAGTAATTTTGCAGATCAGTGGAGGTGGTGGGTATGCTCTGGGAAGAAGGAGACATTAGAAGTTGATCGTGTGTAGTCATTGCAAACCCCTCATTCAAAGACATTAAGTGTGTATGCCTGATCGTCAACAAGATGAGTGGCTTGTTCAGCTGGCAAGGCTGGAGAAAAGAAAAAACCCTGGGCTAGTTGACACCCTAAAGCCTTAATTTGTTCAAGTTCTTGACTGGTTTCGATTCCCTCAACAATTAGATTCAACCCTAATCGCTCTGCTAGATTGACCATAAATGAGATGATTTCCCATTCGCGGCAATGGACAAACGCACGACCAATCTTAAGGGTATCGATAGGCAGTTGAGTCAGCCGGATCAGATTAGAGTAGCCATTACCAAAGTCATCGAGATGGATCTCTGCACCCAATGATTTAAGGTGGGAAATATTTGATAAAGCAATCAGATCATCTTCGGTTCTTTGGCTTTCAGTAATCTCAAAGCAGAGATTCTGAGCTTGACATCCTGTTTCATTCAAAACCGTGTGAATGAGTTGTGCGAACTCTAGATATTCCACCTGTTTGACAGAAAGGTTAATGCTCATCTTCAGATCTAGATTCCGCCCCTGCTGTTGCCATTGATTCAGTTGCAAGCAGGCCGTTCGTAGAACCCATTCTCCTAATGGATGGATCAAGCCAGTTTCTTCAGCCAATCGAATAAATTGACTGGGTGCAACCCAACCCCAATGGGGATGAAACCAGCGAGTCAGGGCCTCGAACCCGATTAAACGATGAGATCTTAAGCAGACGATGGGTTGATAGTGAAGTTCTAATTCACCCAGATCAATTGCAGTAGCTAGTTCCTGCATGAGGTTGTCGTCATCTACAAAGGTTGTTGTGCCGAGAGGGGATACTGGTGAATGTCCATTTTGCTTTGAAGTAGGAGCAGCAGAGTTTGCAGCTGAAAATATTGCTACTCCAGAATGAGGATGCGGTGATCTTGAGTGTTTCTTGACTCTGGAACAACGCCTATTCATTGCCAGACTGACATTGCTAATTGAAAAATGAGGGAAATCGTAGCCAGGCATAAATAGAACTCCATAAACCTTAGATAGGGAATCCACAGACTATGCAATCAGGTAGAGGCAACTCAAAAGTAGGAACCTGTGATTGACTATTGACTGTCAGAATAGTAACTCTAAAAGCCCAGTATTGAAAATAAGCAAGATCGCGTATTTGTAATTTATTAAACACACAAACACAAAACAGGCTGGATTACTATACAGCCTTGAACAGGAATGTCACGATGGAGGATGAGGTTCGACAGTTCTGCAGGTACAAGCCGCTTTCCATTTCATGATCAAAGAAGGAGTCAAGCCC
>JAAUUJ010000160.1 GCA_012030715.1 Synechococcaceae cyanobacterium SM2_3_1
CCTTTTCTTCTTACACATGGAGGCCAGTGATCAGTAAGAGATGTAAATCAGATTGTCCTACTAGTAAGATGGTCTGATTTATATCTCTGATAGAAGAAAGAAGATCAATTAATTTCATTCCCATTTGGATCAAGAACGTATACCTGACCCGGAATGACATCTTCGGATAAAATGATTTGACTGGGTTGCCGAGAACTTTCGGAGATGATACCCTCAGCAATCAAAGCAGTGTCAGTTGGCGAAGAATCTCTGCCACATGCAGCAACTAAAATCAACCCAATTGACATAAGTAAGGCCAAAAATTTAATAAATCTGTGCCATCTACGTTTAAGCCCCATTTTTTCAATACTCTACCATGCACCCAAATGCTACTTGATCTTTTATCCAGCAGATGTTCTTCAGTATACGCCAAGAAATTACAAGCCTGTCTAATCCCTCTGAAAAAGAACATGCATTTGCCCATGGCCGCTGCTATCCCCCCTTCCCCGTCCAGGGATCTTGTCGAGAACTCAGCCGATTCAGTAGCATTAGCACTGAGAGCATGTGAGTGCTAACACAGCGTTGACTAACGGGATGAGGTGGCTATGCAAGAGCGTGGAACAATCACGATCCATACCGACAATATTTTTCCGATCATCAAACAGTCACTTTACTCAGATCGGGAGATTTTTTTGCGGGAGATGATCTCCAATGCAACCGATGCCATTACCAAGCTGCGGATGGCGAAACTGGCGGGGGATGCGACGGAGGTTCCTGATCCAGAAATTGAAATCACTGTGGATAAGGAGAAAAAGCAGATCCAGGTCAGTGATACGGGCATCGGCATGACCGCTGATGAGGTGAAGAAGTACATCAACCAGGTGGCTTTTTCCAGTGCTGAGGAGTTTATCCAGAAATATCAGGGGAAAGACGAAGGGATCATTGGTCATTTTGGTCTGGGCTTCTATTCGGCCTTTATGGTGGCCAGCAAAGTGGAGATCGATACCCGCTCGTACCAGCAGGGGGCAGAAGCCGTTCACTGGGCTTGTGAAGGATCGACTGAGTTTGAGATCAGCGATTCCAGCCACGACAAGGTTGGGACCACCATCACCCTCACGATTGCTCCTGATGAAGAAGAATATCTGGAACCTGCCCGGATTCGCGAGCTGATCCGCAAGTACTGCGACTTTATTCCGGTGCCCATCAAGCTGAATGGGGATGTGGTTAACAAACAAACCCCCCTCTGGCGCACCTCTCCCTCCGAACTCAAGGATGAGGATTATCTGGAGTTTTACCGCTACCTCTATCCCTTCCAGGAGGATCCTCACTTCTGGGTGCACATCAACACCGATTATCCCTTCATCGTTCAGGGCATTCTTTACTTCCCCAAACTGCGGCCTGACATTGATCCCACCCGTGGTCAGATCAAACTGTTCTGCAATCAGGTGTTTGTCCAGGACAACTGCGAGGAGGTGATCCCCAAATTCCTGCTACCTCTGCAGGGAGCCCTGGACAGCCCGGATATCCCCCTGAACGTCTCCCGTAGTTTCCTGCAAAATGACCGCACTGTTCGTCGGATTGGCGATCATGTGGCCAAGAAGGTGGGGGATCGGCTGAAGGAGTTTTACAAAGAAAACTTTGACCGCTACAAGCAGGTGTGGCCCGACATCAGCCTGTTCATCAAGTTTGGGGCCATGAACGAAACCAAGTTCTTTGAACAGATCAAGGACTACATCATCTTTAAACTGGCGGATCCTCAAGAGGGCGATCCAGAGTATGTCACCCTCAATGAGTATCTAGAGCGCAACAAAGTCAAGCATGAGAACCAGGTGTACTATGCCACGGATCTGGCGGCGCAAAGCTCCTACATTGATCTGCATCGTGGCCAGGGACTGGAGGTTTTGGTCCTGGACAACTGGATTGATAGCCACTTCAGTAGCTTCCTGGAGCGGGAGTATTCTGATGTCAAGTTCAAGCGCGTAGATTCGGAACTGGATGAACAACTGCTGGACAAAGACAAAGCCGCCGACATTGTCGATCCCATCACCAACAAAACCCGCAGTGAGAAACTGGCGGAACTCTTCAAAAATGCCCTCGGAAAAGAGAAACTGCAGGTGAAGGCAGAGGCCCTCAAGTCTGAGACTGTTCCGGCCATGATCCTGTTACCGGAGGTGCTGCGGCGGATGCAGGAGCTGAATGCCATTATGCAGCAGAAGCAGATGGACTTCCTGGATGAGCATACCCTGATCATCAACACCACTCACCCGCTGGTGAGAAACCTGCAGACCATGGCGGATGAAGGCAAAGATAGAGAACTGGTGAATTTGATCTGTCGTCATATCTATGACCTGGCCCTGGTGACCCAGAAAAGCTTTGATGCGGATACTGCCCGTCAGTTTGTGGAGCGATCCAATCAGGTGCTTACCCGTCTGACCAGTGCACAGGTGTAAACCCTAAACCTCAGGGGAGGGGAGCGATCCTCTCCCTGTTTGATCGGCTTAGCCAAAGCGGTAACCAAAGCCCCGCACCGTGACCAGATACTCAGGGTTACTGGGATCCAGTTCCAGCTTTTCCCGTAGCCAGCGGATATGGACATCCACCGTTTTGCTATCCCCCATAAAGTCTGATCCCCAGATCTTCTCCAGCAGTTGCTCACGGGTCCAGACGCGGCGGGGGTGGCTCATAAACAATTCTAATAACCGGAACTCTTTGGGGGAAAAGTTGATCTCAGCACCCCGCACCAGCACGCGACACTCCTGGGGATACATCCAGATCTCGCCATGTCGTAGCACCGCAGCATCGGTGGTCTGGGCCTGTTGTTGCCGCCGCAGCACCGAGCGACAGCGGGCAATCAACTCCCGCATGCCAAAGGGTTTGGTCAGATAGTCATCAGCCCCCAGTTCCAGTCCCACCACCCGATCGGTTTCACTACTTTTCGCGGTCAACATCAGAATAGGGACGGTATTGCCCTCCCGCCGCAGCAGCCGACATAGATCTAGACCATTGAGACCGGGTAGCATCAGATCCAGAATCACTAAATCGACGCGATCTGCTGCATGGATCATTTCCAACGCCTGCCGCCCATCAGCAGATTGCATGACGTGATAGCCTTGCTCATCCAGGGCAAGGGCCACAGTCTCACGAATGATATCCTCGTCTTCAACCACCATCACGGTTTCTGGTTGATTCTGAGTGTCCTTTAGGCTACTGAGGTTGGAATTCATACGTAGAAACCTGCCCAAGAATGCAGCATTGCACCTGTATACTCATTTATCCCTCAACCTCAGTTAGAATACCAGAATTTTCGAGGCTCCTTACACTCGAATGATCCGGTATGTACCTTTCTTCCAGGGCTAGATCAGCCTTCAGGCATGTTCCACGACCCGATTTCGTCCTCCCTGCTTAGCCTGATAGAGGGCTTGATCACTGCGTTGTAGAAATGAGTCAGTGGTTTCATCTTCATGCAGTTGGGTAACACCGATCGAGAGAGAACACTGCGGGTACTCCGGATGATTGTATTTTGAGGTTTGCTCACGCAGAAATAAAAGCTGAATATCTTCTGCTCGTTGTTTTGCTACATGAGAAATGGCACCAGGCATCACGATCAAAAATTCATCTCCCCCTAAGCGACAGGCGATATCCCCTTCGCGCGTCAAACCCAACACAACCTTGGCCAGCATTTTCAAAACACTATCTCCGATCGCATGGCCGTAGGTGTCATTGATCTTTTTGAAGCTATCCACATCAATTGCAATCGCGGACAGGGGGGTATGATCTCGTTTAGCTCGACTAATTTCCCGTTTCAGGATTTCACTCAAGTAACGGCGGTTAAACAGATCGGTCAAGGGATCACGGATGGATTGTGCCCGCAGTTTCTTTTGTAGCGACTCGACTTTCTTGAGGTGATGCATTAACTTTTCATTGGCTTCCCTCAGCTGAATTTCTGCTATTTTGCGATCGGTTACATCCTGTTTAATGGCAATAAAATGGCTGATATTGCCTTCCTCATCCCGTACAGGGGAAATATGCTGTTCCTCGTAATAGAGGGTCCCATCTTTGCGGCGATTGGTGATTTCACCGAACCATGTATTACCTGCTTTGACGGTTTTCCACAAGTCTTTAAAAAAAATCCCATTATGTTCTCCAGATTTTAACATGCGAGTATGCTGACCAATCAATTCCTGAATCGAGTAGCCTGTCATCTGAGCAACGGCTGGATTTACCCATTCGATCATCCCCCTGATATCTGTAATCATAATTCCACTGGCAGCGGCATTCATGGCTACCGTCTGCAGCTGTTGTGTCCGTTGTGAGATCCATTGAGGCATAGCATCCCGGATCACGGCCTGGATCAGTTTCTCCTGAGTATCTTCAGTTTCAAGAGGGCTCAATGCAATGTTCACCGGAATCTGAACTCCTGATTTATGCAGAGCATACAGAACAGGACGCTCACCCATAACTCTGGCCTTCGGGCACTGCTGATATTCCTTCCGCATCTGTGCATGGTTGGGGTAACGGTCAGGGATCAGGGTTTCTACTGCTTTTCCCAGTAATTCACTGGCTGTATACCCCAGCAAAGATTCACAGCGATCATTAATTGCCACGATGGTACCCAGTGCATTGATAATGAGAATCACATCAGGACTGCTCTGGACAACAGAATAGGCGATGTCAGCAAATAAGTCTGATCGGCTGGAGGTCTCGGCGGTGTCCTGACGAGGATGCGGCATGCCCCTGGAATCGTACTCTGGTATGATTTAGTAGTATAGTTAACAATCACTGCTCCTGAAACCAGGGTTGTCAAAATCTTTTACTTCTGTGCCGATTCAGCAGGATGCATCCCTTCTGGGCTCCTCGCTTGGGCGGGTTCAGACTCGCTTTGATCCCTGAGACCATTTGATAGCAGTAGGCTTTACTGGGCTGACATCATGAGCACAGGCCCCTCCCCCGATCTTAAATATCCCTTGCCAGAGCACACCCGGCGGGTCTTCCTGAAAAGCATCATGACAAACCCCAACATTATTGTCGGAGATTACACTTACTATGATGATTTTGAGAATCCAGAAAACTTTGAACGCAATGTTCTCTATCACTTTGATTTTGTTGGCGACAAATTGCAGATGATGAAAGCCCTGATCCTGAGGCTAACTCAGCCCTTCAATCTCACCATCGACAAGATCAATCACCCTGGCCCGCGGCTCTTTGGGTAACCCTGGCATCCGCATCATATTGCCTGCCACCGCCACAATGAATCCAGCGCCGCTGTTGATGATCAGATCCTGGACTGTAATCTGAAAGTCTCTGACCACGCCGATTTTACTGGGATCATCCGAGAAGGAGTACTGAGTTTTGGCAATGCATACAGGCAAGTTACTATATCCATACTCCTGAATGCGACTGAGCATAGCAGCAGCCTTGGGTTCAAACTTGACTCCCCGAGCTCCGTAAATCTGAGTGGCAACCTTCTCGATCTTGACTGCCGTTTCATCCTCATTGCCATAGGTGAACTGCGGTGGTGTAGGAGGATTATTGTGTATGGTTTTAACCACGGTTTCAGCCAGTTCAATTGCCCCCTCTCCACCCTGGGTAAAGCCCCGATTCACTGCAAAAGCGACACCGCGACTGAGGACATGCTGACGCAGGTAGTCAATTTCATCCTCTCGATCAAATCCAAACTGATTGAAGGATACGATCACAGGCAGACCAAACCCCTGCAGATTCTGGACATGTTGATCCAGGTTGGCGAGACCTGCTTTCAGCCCTTCCAAATCGGCTGCGGCTGTAACCTCCAACGGGACTCCTCCATGCAACTTCAGGGCCTGAGAGGTCACCACCACCACGGCAGTATTGGGGGCAATTCCCGCCTGACGACACTTGATATTCAAAAACTTCTCGGCCCCCAGATCTGCGCCAAACCCTGCTTCTGTAATCGCATAGTCCCCAAAGGTCATGGCTAGCTGGGTTGCCAGTACAGAGTTGCAGCCATGGGCAATATTTGCGAAGGGTCCCCCATGAAGGAAAGCAGGGGTATGCTCAGTGGTCTGAACCAGGTTTGGGTGAATCGCATCTTTAAGCAGTACGGCCAGAGCCCCACCAACTCCCAGATCTTTGACGGTGAAGGGCTGTCCATCCAGGGTGTAGCCCACCAGGATCCGATCAATCCGCTGACGCAGATCCTCTAGATCCACTGCCAAGCAGAGAATAGCCATGATCTCCGACGCTGGTGTGATATCAAAACCCGTTTCTGCAGGTAAGCCGTTGTTGTCTCCCAATCCGGTGACGATTTTTCGCAAAGCCCTGTCATTTACATCCAGGACCCGTTTCCAGAGAATCTGCTTCAGTAAAGGCTGATCACCCGATCGGTGGGCGTGGTACTGATGGTTATCCAATAAGGCAGATAGGGTGTTATTGGCAGCACTAACCGCATGAAAGTCTCCGGTGAAATGGAGATTGATTTCTTCCATTGGCAACACCTGAGCGTAGCCCCCACCTGCTGCACCTCCTTTCATGCCAAAGCAGGGACCCTGAGAAGGTTCTCGGAGAGCCAGGACTGCTTTCTGGCCAATTTTATTCAGGCCGAGAGAGAGGCTAACTGAGGTTGTGGTTTTACCGATCCCCAGAGGAGTGGGGGTCATGGCTGTAACCAGCACAAGATGGCTGGATCGCATCCGCTCCCGATCGATCAACTGGTGAGGAACCTTTGCTTTGTGATGACCATAGGGGATCAGAACCTCAGGATCGATACCCAATCGTTGAGCAATAGTGGCGATGGTCTTGAGATGGGTGCTGCGAGAAATTTCAATATCGCTGGGAAACGGGTGGGGTGGAGAGGAAGCGCTGGAAGAGGGTGCAGACATGGTGGGTGCAAGGAATGAAGGTTGGTTGTAGGTTGAGGTCAATCATCCCTTGCTCAAAGAAGCACAAGAGCTGACCTGATCAGAAGGGGGCTCACGAGACGCAACAATTGTACGTCAGGGGGTACGAGGGATGCACCACAGTCAAGGATTCCCTGCTCTCTTTTGCCTGCGGATATAGACCCCATGTTTCTCACATTCACTGCACATCCGATCCACATCCAGTTGCACAGATACATGAGAAATGCGGATCTCTTCTGCAACGTACACCAATCCCCAAAACAGAACCGCCAACCCAATTAAAAAAATAAACACCACAAACTGATTGATCCAGGGCAAGGCAGTCAGGACGGCTACCGCAATTGCCAGCATGTCAACCATGAAGATCAAGATGGCATAGTAGATCCGCTCCAGCCCCTCGTGTAGTAAATGGTGATGTCGCAATAGATCGGGAATGCTCTGTTCCAGGTATGGAGCTCTGGCAATAACAGATTCCTTTTCAGAAGTCCCCTTGGCATTGGATCCCAGTGTTTCAACATGCGTCGCCTGCAGACGGCCTTCAATAATGGCGTAGCGAGCCAGGATCCCATTCAACAGGACGGCACAGGATGTAATCATAACCACGGGGGCGATGATCAACTCAATGGCCTGGGTCACCACCTCAGTTGAGGTCATCCGGCTCCTTTGGGGGTAAGTAACTCAGGGATCCAGCAGATTGATACCAGATCCCTGAAGGCTACGATCTACTTCTGACCGACAGGTTCTTTAGCCAGGAACTGCTCCAGCTCCGCTAGCGCCTCGGCATCCACCTTCGTTTGCATGGGACAGAATTTAGGCCCACACATGGAGCAGAACTCTGCGGTTTTGTAGATATCGGCTGGCAGGGTTTCATCGTGGTACTGCCGTGCCCGTTCTGGATCCAGGGACAGTTCAAACTGGCGATTCCAGTCGAAGTTGAAGCGAGCCCTGGACATTTCATCATCCCGATCCCGTGCCCCTGGACGGTGACGGGCAATATCGGCTGCATGGGCCGCGATCTTGTAAGCGATCAGGCCATTGCGCACATCCTCAGCATCCGGCAGACCCAGGTGTTCTTTGGGGGTTACATAGCAGAGCATCGCTGTTCCATACCACCCCGCCATCGCCGCCCCGATCGCCGAGCTAATGTGGTCATACCCGGCGGCAATATCCGTCACCAGCGGCCCCAGAACGTAGAAGGGGGCTTCTGAGCACTCCTCCATCTGCTTGCGCACATTGAACTCGATCTGATCCATGGGAATGTGGCCGGGGCCTTCCACCATCACCTGCACATCGTATTCCCAAGCGTTGCGGGTCAGCTGTCCTAAGGTTTTCAGTTCTGCTAGCTGGGCTTCATCGGAGGCATCGTGCAGACACCCAGGTCGCAGGGAATCCCCCAGGCTGAAGGAGACATCGTGGCGTTGAAAGATATCAATGATATCGCGGAAGTGAGTATACAGAGGATTTTGCTGATGGTGAGCCAGCATCCAGCGGGCCAGGATCCCCCCTCCTCGAGACACGATCCCGGTGAGACGGTTTTTCACTAGCGGCAGGTGTTCGATCAAGATCCCGGCATGAATGGTCATGTAGTCCACCCCCTGCTGGGCATGCTTTTCAATCACATGCAGAATATCGTCTGAGCTAAGTTTCTCCACATTGCCGTGTACGCTTTCCAGCGCCTGGTACATGGGCACCGTCCCGATCGGCACGGGAGACTGCTGAATGATGGCTGAACGGATCTGATCGAGATCGCCGCCCCCGGTGGAGAGATCCATGATCGTATCGGCCCCATACTTCACCGCCAGCCGCATCTTGGCCACTTCTTCCTCCAGTCCAGAGGAGTTGGGAGAGGCCCCAATATTGGCATTGACTTTACAGCTGGTGGCGATCCCGATCCCCATCGGTTCCAGGTTGGTGTGGTTGATGTTGGCGGGAATGATCAGCCGCCCCCGCGCCACTTCCGCCTGGATCAGGTCTACGGGCAGATTTTCCCGCTGGGCCACGTAGTTCATTTCTTCGGTAACAACACCCTGTCGGGCAAAATGCATCTGGGTAACATTTGCCTGCCCCTGCCGAGGGGCCACCCATGATTTGCGCATGTACGGTTCTCCAATCACTGCTTTCCTACGCCGGTATGATCCGGTTCAGGTTCCAAGGATGTAATCTCAGCCTGGGAAATCCAGACACTCCTAGCGTGTTGAGATCCTAACGGCTTCTGGTGGGTTGAGCACAGGTTGTTGGCAAATTTTCATCTATCTCAGGATCTGTAGCGGACAAACTTGCGCTCGGAGTTGAGCAGATACAGGCTCTCTGGTAGGGGATCTGGCAATTCAGGGCGCTGACGCAGTGAGATTTCCCGAGGTGTGATCTCCCAGAAAATCACCAGGCCATTCGCGCGAGTGCCATCGGACACAAAGCGGCCAATATCCGGCACGTCATCTGGCTGCTGGGTATAGCTGCGCCCCTGGATCTGGATCTGCTCGGGTAGATCGGGGAAGGGTGGTTCGCTGGGTTTAGGGGAGAGGAGATTCCTGAGCCTCTGGTGAAGGTGAGGGTTCCGTTTGAGCCAGACCATATCCCTGACAGATCAGGA
>JAAUUJ010000161.1 GCA_012030715.1 Synechococcaceae cyanobacterium SM2_3_1
CTCACTGGTGCCCGAGGATCCTACGGTTCTGTTGACGATAGCCGGGATGCTACCCTTCAAGCCCATCTTTTTGGGGCAACGCCCTGCCGAGTACCCCCGGGTAACCACCGCTCAGAAGTGTGTGCGCAACAATGACATCGAAAATGTGGGACGTACTGCTCGGCACCACACCTTTTTTGAGATGCTGGGCAATTTCAGTTTCGGAGATTACTTCAAAAAGAGGCGATCCGCTGGGCCTGGGAACTGGTAACACAGGTATTTGGCTTGCCCCCGGAACGGCTGGTGGTCAGCGTTTTTCGTGAAGATGACGATGCCTTTGCTCTCTGGCGCGATCAGGTAGGCATTCCGGCTCACCGGATTCAACGCCTGGGGGAGGACGACAATTTCTGGGCGGCGGGGCCAACGGGACCCTGTGGTCCGTGTTCGGAAATATACTACGACTTCAAGCCAGAGGCGGGAGATGACACGATTGATCTGGAGGATGACTCTCGCTTTCTTGAGATCTACAACCTCGTGTTCATGGAGTTGAACCGTGATGCTCAGGGACGCCTGACGCCATTAGCGAAACAAAATATCGACACGGGGATGGGGTTGGAGCGCCTGGCCCAGGTCTTGCAGGGGGTGCCCAACAACTATGAAACCGACCTGATCTTTCCGATGGTGGAGCGGGCTGCTGAAATTGCAGAACTCTCGTACGCGCAAGCTACCCCAGAGCAGAAGGTTTCGTTGAAAGTAATTGGAGATCACATTCGGGCAGTCATGCATCTACTGGCGGATGGGGTAGTCCCCTCCAATGTGGAACGAGGCTATGTGCTGCGGCGGCTGATCCGGCGGGTGGTGCGGCATGGGCGGCTGCTGGGGATCCAGGAACCCTTTACCCTGGGGGTATTGGAAGTAGCCATGGCTTTAGCGGCAGACCCTTTTCCCCAGGTGCAGCAGCGGGCGGAGGTGATCCGGGCAGAATTGCAGCAGGAGGAAGAACAATTCCTCAAGACCCTGGAGCGGGGTGAGCGGCTGCTAGTGGAGGTGATGCAGAGTGCTCAGGGTCAGCATCTGATCCGCGGTGAGGATGCCTTCAAGTTGTTTGATACCTATGGGTTCCCGCTGGAGCTGACCCAGGAAATTGCGGCGGAGCAGAACTTTCAGGTGGATGTGGTCGGCTTTAAACAGGCGATGGAGCAGCAGCGGCAGCGCTCGAAACTGGCCCATACTACGGTGGATGTAACGGTCCAGGGTTCTCTCGATCGGCTGGCGGATCAGCTGCAACGTACGCTTTTCCAGGGCTACCAGCTGCATCAAAGCCAATCTCAGGTGCGGGCCCTGCTTGTGGAGGGGGAGAGTGCCGAAGTGGCAGAAGCCGGAACTGCCGTGCAGGTGATCCTGGACCAAACCCCTTTCTACGCGGAATCGGGAGGCCAGAGCGGGGATCGCGGTTATCTCTCCGGCGATCAGGTGCTGGTCAGGATTGAAGATGTGCAAAAGGACAATGACATTTTTGTGCACATCGGTCGGGTGGAGCGGGGGCAACTGCAGGTAGGGGCGACCCTTAGCAGCCAGATTGATCTCAGCTGTCGGCGGGGGGCCATGGTCCACCACAGTGCCACACACCTGTTGCAGGCTGCCCTCAAATTGATTGTTGATGATGCCATTGCCCAGGCGGGATCGCTGGTGAGTTTTGATCGACTCCGCTTTGATTTCAGCTCTCCCCGATCCGTCACTCCCGAAGAGCTGCAACAGATTGAAGATCAGGTCAATACCTGGATTGGAGAGGCGCACGCGGCAGAAGTGGCGGAGATGGCTCTGGAAGAGGCCAAGCAACGGGGGGCTGTGGCCATGTTTGGAGAGAAGTATGGGGAACGGGTCCGAGTCATCGATTTCCCCGGGGTATCTATGGAATTATGTGGGGGCACCCATGTGCATAATACTGCCGAAATCGGTCTGTTTAAGATCATCTCCGAGACTGGGGTAGCGGCAGGGATCCGGCGAATCGAAGCGGTGGCGGGTCCGGCAGTACTGGCTTACCTGAATGAGCGGGAGGCGGTGGTGAAGGAGCTGACCGCCCAGTTTAAGGTCAAGCCCCACGAACTTCCAGAACGGATCCAGGCGCTGCAGCAGGAGCTGAAGTCCACCCAGAAAGCTCTGGAAGAAACCAAACGGCAGCTGGCACTGGCGCGGGTTGCGGAGCTGCTTTCCCAGGCAGAATCCATTGGAGATGTGCAGATCCTGGTGGCCTCGCTGGCGGATACCGATGCCGAGTCCTTGAAAACGGTGGCCCAAACCCTTCTGCAAAAGTTGGGGGCCGCGGCTGTGGTGCTGGGATCGGTGCCTGAGGAAGGCAAAGTGAGTTTAGTGGCCGCGTTTAGCGCTGAGGTGCAGCAACGAGGATTTAAAGCCGGTTCCTTTGTGGGTGGGATTGCCAAACTCACAGGAGGGGGAGGAGGGGGTCGCCCGAATTTGGCTCAGGCGGGAGGTCGACAGCCGGAAAACTTGCGGAAGCGCTGGAGGCGGCACGGCAACAATTTCGCCAGGGGCTGCAATAACTCCCATTCCGCTCCACCCCCCACAGCTGCAGCGATTCCATTCATACTTTTTTAATATCTGTGTTGCAAACTGTACCCATACAGGTTAGTTTACTCCGTGATCCTGAGGTCTTAACTTGGATGCGGACCTAGCTGCCCTGAATTCTGGAGCCTCTTTGTCTGCCCAAGATCGACCCTGACAGCGAGATAACACGATGAATCGACGCACCTTGATCAAGTTGGGCCTAGCCACAGGTTCTGGCTGGCTGGTCAGCAATGACTGGCCTTCCCAAGCCTCCAGTTCCTCTGCTGCGTTTGAAGTTACCAAGTCTGAGAGTGAATGGCGAGAGCTGCTCACCCCCCTGCAGTACCAGGTCCTGCGCCAGGAAGCCACGGAGCCTCCTTATAAGAATCCCTACTGGGATCACAAGCAGGAAGGCCTTTATGCCTGTGCGGGGTGTGACAAGCATCTGTTCGCTTCGGAGACTAAATACGACAGTAAAACCGGATGGCCCAGTTTCTGGGAACCGATCACTCCGGATGCCGTAGGTACCCGAATTGATCGCAAGCTGATCTTTCCTCGCACGGAAGTTCACTGTGCCCGCTGTGGAGGCCACCTGGGTCACGTGTTTGAAGATGGTCCCCCCCCCACCGGGCTGCGCTACTGTATCAACTCTGCCGCCCTGACGTTTATTCCATCTGCAGGAGCCTCAGGATGAATTTCAGACAGATGATGATCAGTGTCCTGCTTGGAGGCGTGATCGGCCTCGCTTCGCCGCTGCTCGTGCCCACCTATGCTCAGACGGCAGAGGAAGCGTCTGTAGCGGTGGCTACCTTTGCCGGAGGCTGTTTCTGGTGTATGGAGCCTCCCTTTGACAAGCTAGAGGGTGTTCTCTCCACCACCTCTGGGTATATGGGTGGACGGGTGCGAAACCCCAGCTACAAAGACGTAATTACCGGAACTACGGGGCACTATGAAGTGGTCCAGATTGAATACGATCCTGCCCAGGTTTCTTACGCAGAACTGCTAGAAGTGTTCTGGCGCAACATTGATCCGCTGGATGATCAGGGACAGTTCTGTGATCAAGGGCAACAGTATCTCTCGGCAATTTTTACCCATAATCAAGAACAGGAAGCGCTGGCGCAGGAATCAAAACAGGATCTGGAGACGTCGGGTCGGTTTGCCGAGCCCATTGCCACCGAGATTCTGGAGGCGGAAACCTTTTACAAGGCAGAGTCCTACCATCAGGATTACTATCAGAAGAACCCGCGCCGTTATCAGCTCTATCGCTATGCCTGTGGACGGGATCAGCGATTAACGGAACTCTGGGAAGACTAGGAGCTGCTCGTAGGTCTGTTCAATCGTTTGCAGCAGCGTCTCCTGTGCCCAGTTAACGTAAAGATCTGCGGCGATCGCCAAGCCTCCGGCCCCCACCCCCTCCTTAACGTAGCCCTGTTCATAGGCGCGAAGTTGAGGAAAACGGCTGGTCTGAAAGCTGAGACGGGTTGCCATCAGCGGGCTACCCACCAGTTGAGCCAGAGCAACTGTGTTGCCTGAGGGATCCTCTGCCACCCAGCGGGTGGTCCCGACCACGACCTGCTCAGGTTGCCAGGATTTTTGCTCCACAAGGTCCAGGTGGTGCATCAGGGCATAAACCGTCAGCATCTGGGTTCCCCCCGCCAGCAGCACCGGGCAGGATTGGGAAGCTCGCATCGCCAGACCCGCGACAAAAGGTTGCATGGGATCGCCCACCGCCGCGATCACTTCAAGCGGGTGGCATCGAGGGGGGAGAGATGACAAGCCTTGCTGGACTAAAGCAAGTTTCTGGGCGTGATTGCAAACTGGGTGACTGCTATTCACCATGTTCGAGGCAGCATAGCCCAGTCCCAGGAGCAGGGCAAGGGCGGTACTGGTGCCAGCAGCAACGCATTCCCCGATCACGATCCAGGGGTGGGTTGACGACAGTTTCTCCCCCCAGATCCAGCCTTCCAGAAATAGCTTCTGGACCGTCGCCAGGGAAAGGGCTCGACCTGTGCTCAGGCAATCTGCGGTCTCGTTCCCCACGCTGATCAGTCCTGCCAATGAGGTGGGCAAACCACAGTCAAACAGATAGGTGGGCAGTTGTAGGCTCTGCTGGATGGCACGACTGATCACGACGGGTGACGGGTACCCATCAGGAGAGGTGGGTAAGTGCGAAGCGTAGCCCCGCAGTAGGACTTCCGCATCTGCCAGAGCTGTGTAGCGACGGGCGGTGGGTGTGGCTCCTGCGGCTGAGATCCCGGGCACCAGGGCACTGGCGGTAAAGCCAAAGCAACAAGCAAATGCCGGTTGTTTTCCCTGGACTTGCCGACACCAGTTCTGAATCCAGTTGTGCTTTGTATACCCCCGCCATCCTGTGGTCCTGATTGGATCCTGCATAATCTCTGGACGGGAGGGGCTATAGGGGTGCAGTTACAGAATAGAGCAAGTGTGGGGTTTTTATAAAATCCGCTTGTCGGGGGCTCCGTCACTGGTAAAGCGATAAAAATATTGACTGTCTTCAAAATCCGCTTCTAAAAGGACATGGGCAAAGATCCCCTGTTGAAGTAGCTGCTGCCCCAGAGCCACTGCCTCCTCTCGCTGGATCTGTAGGCGCTGACACAACCAGGACACGGCTTCAGATCCGACAAATGACTTTGCAAAGGTGCGGGCGCGCCAGCGGTGAGTCTTCACCAGATCGGAGGAGGTGCGCATCTCTTCAAAAACTTCAGCGGCGGGTCGGGCTTTGAGCTGGGGATTGTGCACACCCATCCGGCATCCTCCCGATTCCATCAGGATGGCTCTCACCTCCAGGGGAGTTTGATTGGAGTCCAACCAGAATCGGCAACGTTGCAGAGCTTCCTCTAGAGGGTAAAGACTTTCATTTTCAAAATAAAAAGCCCAGCGACGAAACTGAAATCCCAGCATATCGCTTGCATCGGATCGCTCTACACAGCAGGGAATCACTTCTTGCGGCTTGAGTATAAACATGGGTACTAAAACCTATATCAGCTGATCACTCTGGCAACCATTTTTCATAGCTCAATTAGTCTACCCAGATCCGATCGCAGGATCATCGGCAATTGTGCTGAAGAAGTCTGAGGATATGCTCAAGGTTCTGAACCGTAGCTGAGATCCCTGGGGGAAGCCTGCACTAAGCCTCCCAACAACAATTGGGTTCCCACTTGTACCAGGTGCAAAGCGCTCTCCTCTGACAGGTGGCCATCCAGATAGAGCATGACCATCCCATGCACCATCGACCAGGCTGTTGTAGCCATCGTTTGCGGATCGGCTGTGCGGGAATGCTGCGCCTCCTGTCCCTGGGTGATAGTCGTCACGAGAACTTGAAACGCGGCATCTGAGGCCCGGCAGAGATCGGGGTAAGCCTGTAGATTTCCCTGACTGGCCCCAAACATGACGCGGTAATGGGTGCCATGGCTAATGCCCCAGTTCACATGGCTGATACCCGTGGCCGCTAACCGGTGCTGAGGATCCGGATTGGCCTGGTCCACGGCCTGCTGCAATGCCTGGGTCAAGTCTCGAAACCCCTCGTCTGCTATGGCTGCCAGCAAAGCTTCCTTATCCGCAAAGTGCCGATAGGGAGCCTTATGAGACACCCCCACCCGCCGGACCACCTCCCGCAATGAAAGGGCTCAGATCAAGCGTGCTCAACCCGGTAAAGCTGGCTTGGGAACAAACCAGTAATCTGGGTATAGATCCGTGATGGTGAGGGGACACATGAGGATATGACCAAGCTTGCTGCGTTACGAGATCGCCTCAATCTGTCGCGACTTGCGATTCAATTTGGCTGGGTGACGATTATTTTCTGGCTGCTGGTCAGTCTGGCAGGATTTTACGCCTTCACCACCCTTAAATATGCTCTCTTCCCCGACATCACCTTTCCGGTGGTCGTGATCAATGCTACGGCTGCTACAAACACGGTTCTGGAGACAGAAACTGCCCTGGCGGAACCAATTGAGGTCCCGATGCAAACTTTGCCCGGGATTCGGGATATTCGCTCTACCCTCTATCCAGGTCGAGCGGTGATCAGTCTTTCCTTTCGTGTGGGCACCGATCTGAACAGCTCAACCCAAGCGGTGGAAACCACCCTCACGACGGTGGATTTGCCAGAGGACAGCGAGTACCAGGTCCTGCCCCTGAACCTGAATGAAGTCACGGTGATGGGGTATGCCATCCGCAGCCAGGATCTCTCACTGGATCAACTGGCCGAGATCGCCGAAACCCAAATCCTGCCCCCCCTGAGTGAGGTTCCTGGGGTTCTGCGAGTTGATCTGCTAGGAACCGGAGCGGGGGAAGTGAATGGAGCCTCAGACACACGTCAGCCCAGTACCTTGGTGCGCTTTAACGGTGAAGATGTCCTGGCCATGCAGGTGATCAAAGCAGAGGCGGCCAACACTCTGGACGTGGTAAAGGCGGTGGCATCCACCCTGGAAACCCTGAAGACGGAGCTTACCCAGCTGGAGATTGTGCAAGCCTTTACCCAGGCGGATTATGTGGAGGAGGCCACCCAGTCCACCATCAGTGCCCTGATCCAGGCGGTTGTCCTGGCGGTGCTGGTCATCTATGTTTTTCTGCGCAACTGGCAGGCTACCCTGATCACGGCCGCTGGCCATTCCCCCTCTCTCTCCTGGGCACCTGTCTGGTGATGGCGGCCTATAACTTTAACCTGGAGACGATCACGCTCCTGGCCCTCGCCCTGGTGATTGGGATCATTGTGGATGATGCGATTGTAGAAGTGGAAAATATTGCCCGCCACCTTGACGAAGGCCAAACCCCACGACAGGCAGCCCTGACGGCCACAGCCGAAATTGGTTTAACGGTGTCGGCCTCTACCCTGACAATCGTGGCGGTGTTTCTGCCCATTGCTCTCATGGAGGGGACGATCGGGCAGTTTTTTAAGCCCTTTGGCCTGACGGTGTCGGCCTCGGTCCTGATCTCGCTGCTGATTGCTCGCACCCTTTCTCCAGTGCTGGCGGTTTACTGGCTGAAGCCTACACCCCGTCGAACTTCTACCCCCAGAATCTCGGCCTTTGAGCGGGGGTACTGTAATCTCCTGGCCTGGTCCCTGAGGCACCGTTCGGCGATTGTGGTGCTGGCGATCCTCAGTTTTGCTGGTGGGGTGGCGCTGATCCCTCTGATTCCGAAAGGCTTTATTCCCAAGCTGGATCGAGGGGAATTTAACGTCACCTACTCGGCCCCTCTACCCCAGCTTCCTACTCCCGTCCAGGTAACCGGAGGAAGTCAGGGAGATCGCAACTCCCTTAACCCCGATCTGGCCCAACTCACTCCGGAACAACAGGCTCTGGCCAGAGAAGCCCAGGCGAATGCTTCAGAGGAGGGTCAGGATCCTGTCAGCGGGTTGTCCAGTTCACTCAATCCCCTCGACTTCTTGCTGCAAGACTCCCGCGAGACGGCGAACACGCTGGAAAAGACGATTCTGCAGATGCCAGATACAGAGTCAGTGCTTACCACCATCGGTCTGCGGGGAGAACCCAATCGCGGTCGTTTCTATGTCCGCCTCCAACCGGATCGCCTCTTCAGCACGGCTGAAATTCAAGATCAGCTGCGCACCATGCTACCGTCACTGGAGGGGGTGACCACCAGTATTGAAGATATTCAGTTTATTGAAGTCGAGGGCAGCAAGCCGTTGCAACTGGTGCTGGTGGGAGAAGATCTTGACACCTGCGCAGGGCGGCTCAGGAGGCTCGGGAGGCCGTTGCAGGTTTGCCCAGAATCGTGGATGTTTCGCTCACAGGTGCCGATGCAGAGGGAGATCCCCTGCCCACGCTCACTCGCTTGAATGGTCGCCGTGTGGTTACCCTCAGTGCCAATCTCAGTCAGGGGCAGGTGTTGGGGGAGGCTACCGATGCCACCCGGGCGGCAGTGGAGGCGATCCTGCCCAATGGGGTGACGCTGGAGCTAGAAGGGGATTCTAAATTAAGCAACTCGGTCTTCAGTAGCTTTGCGGGGACCCTCACCCTTTCAGTCATCTGCATGATGATCATGCTATTTATTCCTTTTGGGCGGCTGCTGGAGCCCGCTGTGGTGGGTCTGTCCTTGCCGCTGGCCATTGTGGGAGCCATGCTGGCCCTGCTGATTACCCAGAGTGACTTTGGCATGATCTCCCTGATCGGCTTTATTTTTCTGCTGGGTTTGCTGGATAAGAATGCACTCCTGATCATGGATTCGGCTAACCAGATGCGACGGGGGGGGATGGATCGAACCCAGGCCCTGCTCCAGACCGGATTGGTGCGTCTGCGACCGATCCTGATGACAACGGCTTCCACGATCCTGGGGATGATGCCGATTGCTCTGGGGTTGGGGGCGGGAGCGGAACTACGTCAGCCGATGGCGGTGGCGATTATCGGGGGCCTGACCACTTCCAGTCTTCTCAGTCTGATCGTGGTGCCGGTGTTGTACACCCTGATGGAGGACTGGTGGCTGGGGATCCGTCGCCTCTGGTCTCCCCAAAAACGCACCAAGTCTTAATGGAGCTGGGCAGAGTTTCAGGGTTTTATGGGCACAACCTCAGCGCGGCGGTTGAATGACAGCTTATGCTGAGGAAAACCCCTTGGGGCTGGGATCGGTATGGTCTCCAGCTTTGGAATCCCCCCTTGTGAGGAGAATTATGTCTGTACAACTGCAACAAGCCCTGGCTGTGGGCAAGTATATTATTGAACAACGGATGAAGGGGCGGGAAAAATTTCCGCTGGTGTTGATGCTGGAGCCCTGTTTCGTTGCAATCTCGCCTGCCCTGGCTGCGGCAAGATCCAGCACCCCACTGAAGTCTTGAAGCAACACCTGACTCCGGTAGCAGTGTTTCGCGGCGGTGGCAG
>JAAUUJ010000162.1 GCA_012030715.1 Synechococcaceae cyanobacterium SM2_3_1
ATCACTCCTGCTAATCAGCGGATTATTACTTTATTTATGTGTTCGATTAGATAAATTAAACTCGGCACAAAATCTGTAATCTGATCACGGTCGATGGTGTCGGTCTGCCCCCGAGAAGCGATCCCCCTGCAGGACCGGGTTCCGGCATAGACTACCGCAGCGTTGAGGCCACAATGAAGGAAGCAGCGGATAAAGCGGTAGAAGATGACGTGGGAAACAGAAGCGTGAAGGTGGTCCCCCCTTGCACCTGAGATTCCACACTGATCTTGCCACGCATATTTTCCACCAGGGCTTTGGTAATGGCCAGGCCTAACCCAATTCCCCCTTCTTGGCGGTTGCGGGCATCGGAAACACAGTAAAAACGATCAAAGATATGGGGAAGATGCTCCGCCGCGATCCCTACCCCCTGATCCTGAACCTGGATCTCGGCCAGCCCTGTGCCCATTCTCACCCTGAGCACCACTGGGGCTTGCTCTTCTGAGTAACGCATGGCATTGCTGACCAAATTTAGGAGAATCTGCTTCAACCGATCCCGATCCACCCTGATCCAGACCTCTTGATCCGGCAAATCCAGCTCCAGGGGATGGGGACCCAGATACTGGGCAAAATCCACAAACGCTCTCAGAAAATCGTTCAGGGACAGTGCCTCCAACTGTAAATGGAAGGCCCCAATCTCAGCTCGAGTTAGATCCATGAGATCTTTGAGCAGCCGCACCACCCGTTGGGTTTCCTCCAGGGAAACCGCCAGATTCTCAGTTTGGGTTTCGGTGAGGTTGGATCCCCGCCGCAGTGTACTTTCCAGATAGCCCTGCACAATTGCCAGGGGAGTGCGTAACTCATGGGAAATATTGCTGAGTAATTCTTGTTCCTGGCTCCAGGATCGGGAGAGGCGGTTCAACATCGCATTAAAGGCATCCGCCAACCGCCGCACCTCCAGAGGAGGATTGTCCAGGACCAATCTGGCTTCCTGTAGATCATCGGCAGAAAGATTGGCTGCCACACGACCGATCTTTTGCAGGGGTCGAAGCGACTGCTGGATCAGTAGCAATCCCCCGGCTGAAGCTCCCCCTACGGCTACCAAACCCGAGAGAAACAATGTTTGCAAGAACGCCTGGTAGGCACGATAGGCTCCAGTTACATCGCTGACACTTTCCACCGCAATTTCGGTGTTGTCATTCAACGTCATGGGCTGACCACAGACAATTAAAGATCGCCCCCCCTTCATGACAAACTCTGGAGTCGTGGGCAGGTCTGCATTGGCCATCAGCACCTGATCATACTCCGGGGAGACGGCCAGCACTTCTCCTGCCTCAGTCACCACCCGCAATTGCAGATCTGGACGAGTATATTTTGTTACTGCCCGTTGCACGGCTTCTTCAGGGGCATACATTTCCTGATAGGTTTCAATATCTTGGATTAGGCGCTGCCCCATCTCGTCGTGCAAAGCCTTGGTACTGGCCAGCAACTCCTGGTGCAGCCTCCAGGTTGCCAGCCCACCCGCTCCACCCAGGACGGCTACAGTGGTAGCCACAGAAATCAGCATCAGACGTGCCTGCAAGGAGTGCCAAAACTTTTGCATCGCGATGATCAGGATCAGTAGGGATAATCTTAATGTATCGTTATGAACCCTGTCTCATGTGAAGTTTGTCTAGGACTTCCCTTAAGAGTTTCTCAGTTGATCACTGCATTGGGTCCCGGAAGATGCTAAGCAGGCCAGCGTACTCATCTCTTTTGCCCTGCATCTGCAGATATTCTTAAAACCCCCAGCTTCAGCACTCAGAATCGGAAGGAATGGGCTAGACTCCGGTTGAGTTGCCCTCAAGCTAGGGACCAGGATGGCCTACCCGCTTCATGTGGCCCTGATCTGGCATCAGCATCAGCCACTTTACAAGAGCCCTGTAGCAGGCAAATATCGAATGCCCTGGGTCCGGCTGCACGGAATTAAAGATTATCTTGACCTCGTCCTGATTCTGGAACAATTTCCGAAGCTGCACCAGACAGTCAACCTAGTGCCCTCACTACTGATTCAGATCGAGGATTACGCGGCAGGCACAGCTTTTGATCCCTACCTGGAACTGCTGCTCACCCCGGTGGACACCATGACCTCTGAGCAGTTGTGCTTTGTGGTGGAGCGGTTTTTTGATGCCCATGTCCCCCATTTAATCGAACCTTATCCCCGCTATCTGGAATTGTTCCAACAACGGGAGCAGCGGGGGGTGAACTGGTGTCTGCAGTACTGGAACCCTCAGGACTTTAGTGATCTGATGGCCTGGCATAACCTGGCCTGGTTTGACCCCCTTTTTCAGGAGGATCCTGAAATTCAAGGCTGGATTCAGAAACAGCGGGGGTTCACCCTCAGTGATCGGCAGCGCATCTATGCCAAGCAGCAGCACATTCTCAGCTGCATTATTCCGCAACACGCCAAGATGCAAAAAAGTGGGCAGCTGGAGATCTCCACCAGTCCCTACACCCATCCGATTCTGCCTTTACTGGTAAGTGAGCGCTCTGCTCGGGTGGCTCGTCCCGGATCCGCTCTGCCCCGTTTCCCTTTTCGCTGGGATAAAGATGCTGACACTCAACTGACCCTGGCTAAGCATCGATATCGGGACTGGTTTCATCAAGATCCCCGCGGACTCTGGCCCCCTGAGCAATCGGTGAGTCCGGGAATTCTGCCCTCGATTGTCAAGCAGGGATTCCGGTGGACCCTTTCAGATGAAGGGGTACTGGGGTGGAGCTTGGGGATCATGTTTTCTCGGGATGAAGCCGGGCATATTCTGGAGCCTGAGAAGCTGTATCGTCCCTATCGGCTAGAAACCGAGGCAGGCGATCTTGCCATTGTCTTTCGGGATCACCGCCTTTCCGATCTGATCGGCTTTAGCTACAGCACCATGGAAGCCAATGTGGCCGCCAAGGATCTGATCGGCCATCTGGAGACCATTCGCAACCGTCTGGATCAGGAAAAGCCCTGGTTGGTCACGATTGCCCTGGATGGGGAAAATTGCTGGGAATATTATCCTCAGGATGGGCGGCTATTTCTGGAAAACCTCTATACCCGTCTCAGCCATCACCCCTCTCTGAAACTGGTCACGGTCTCGGAGTACCTGGATCAATTTCCCCCCACCACCGTTTTACCTGGAGAACAACTCCACAGTGGCTCCTGGATTGAATCCGATTTCAGTACCTGGATTGGCGATCCGGTAAAATCGGGCGTGGGAACTGCTAGCCCAGGCACGGCAACTGATCGAAGACCATCCCCGTGCCACTACATCCACCTGGGAATCTCTGTGGGCAGCGCAGGGGTCCGACTGGTTCTGGTGGTTTGGGATGGGGCATTCCTCCGCCCACGACGCGCTCTTTGATCAACTGTTTCGCGAACATTTACAGGCCCTTTATAAGGATCTGGGGGAAGCCGTGCCGTCCGTTCTACTGCAGCCGTTAGAAGAACATGATGGTCTGGGGGATCGGCCACCTCAGGGATTCATTCATCCCACCATCAACGGTCGTCCGGCAGAACGGGAATGGAGTCAGGCGGGCAGGATTGAGATCGGCACTGCTCGCGGGACCATGCACCGCACCAGTATGGTTCGCCGCCTCTGGTATGGGTTTGATCATTTTCATCTTTATCTGCGCCTGGATTTTAGTTCCTCGATCCAGCGTCCCCAACAACTGCACATTGCCTGGTTTTATCCCAACTTTGTTACCCACAACAGCCCGTTGCAGCTGGCAAACTTACCAAATGAAGCCCCTCTCAACTATCTCTACCGGCACACTTTTGTGGTGCATATGGAGAATAGCTCCTTAACCCATCCCCAGATCCTGCGCACTCAGATGCTGGAGGCGATCGAGTTCAATGCCTGGGAGGAAGTTCCGCACCAGATTCAGGCGGTGCTGGAAACCAGTCTTGAGATCGCGGTTCCCTGGCCTTCACTGGCGATCCAGCCGGGTCAGGATATTCAGTTTGTGGTACTGGCCGTAGAGGGAGAACGATTGCGGGAGACGGTTCCACCCAAGGCGACGATCGCAGTCCGGGTTCCTTAGGGTTTCACAACAGGGGTAGCTGTGCTAGGCTAGTAAGCCTATAAGGCTATGGCGGGCGTAGCCAAGTGGTTAAGGCAGCGGATTGTGGTTCCGCCACTCGGGGGTTCGAGTCCCCTCGTCCGCCCTCACTAAATTTTTCAACATCTACATAGGCTACCCCTTGCCATGGGAAGGTATGTTTAATAATTCTGAAGTCCTAGAAGCGCCGCAGATAAAACGCATAGAGTGATGGGAAAAGTTAAACCTCAAGTTGAGTAGGGGGCGACAATGAAGTGGCCTAGGTGGATTCCATATCCAATCTGCTGGATCCGTGCGTTCATTGTTCTTGTTATCAACTCTGTTGGATGGAAAGTTTTTATTACTCACGAAAATGCTCCACTAGCCATTCTCTTGTTCCCAATACCTCTTTTTGGTGTTGTGTTTCTTCACCACTTCCTTTACGGCAAAGAAAATAAACTGATGATGCCACGGGTAGAAAGTTGGTGGGAAGGGCTATTCGGATTCATGGTCATGGTTTCGTCTTTTGCAGTAGTTGGAATCTTTGGCGTTTTGTTTTTGGGCAAGCCACAATCCTTAAGTGATGGTCACATGGCTCTCTTGCTACTGCTTTACTTGTTCGTTGCCGGATGGATTTACCAAATGGAATATCTGATCCGGAGCTGTCCACCACTGACCATTTACAAACGCCGATCGCTCCAATCTCCTGCCTCTGTTTCAGCCTTTCAAGATATTGAAAAAGACTTGGAGCGCATAAAAAAGGCAAGTAAAGCCCCGCTGAATAGGCTGCTAAATAGCTTAGAGCTAAAACCTGGTGGAAGCTCTGTAGGGAGCCACTTGGAGGCAGTATCAAAAAATCGAGCACCTTTGAGATTGGCACCTTTGAGGTCAGATCAACTAGGCTTTGCTCGGCAAAAGTAATCCCTTGCACTACATATTTGATCTGTGCCAAACCTGAATCCGCTTGAGCTAGGTGTACCTTAGTTATGGTGAATATGCTTAGTTTCAGAGGGAGGGGAAGGGATGGCAATGGATAAGTTACAAGTCCTGTCGTTGAAGACTTTATTTGAAAACGCTCAAGTTCCTTCCCTCAGTAATCAGGTGTCCAGGTTGAGTCTTTCTCCTCAGATCATCGGCATGATCACTGACTCTCGCCAGGTGCAACCCGGGGATCTTTTCATTGGCTTGCCTGGCACGCATGTGGACGGGGGGAAATTCTGGCGTCAGGCTCTGGATCAGGGGGCGGTGGCCCTGTTGATCAGTGATTCAGTCTGGCACACGGAAGCCGCAGCCATTCAAACCTACCAGCGACCTGTCCTCATTCTTCCCGCCCCCGAGATCATGAAGGCTTCAGCGCAACTGGCAGCTGCTTTCTATGGATTTCCTGGCCGCCAATTGCACCTGATCGGGGTGACCGGAACCAACGGTAAGACCACCACCACTCATCTGATCGAACACCTGCTGCGGGCTGTGGGGATTTCCACCGGATTGATGGGCACCTTGTACACTCGCTGGCCTGGGGGATCTGCCGAAGCGCAACACACGACGCCCTTTCCTCTCGATCTGCAACGGCAGTTAGCCCGGCTTCAGCAAGAGGGGTGTACGCATGCCGTCATGGAAGTCAGCTCACATGCGCTGGCGCAGGATCGGGTGTGGGGATGCCAGTTCCAGGCAGCGGTTTGGACCAACCTCACTCAGGATCATCTGGATTTTCACGAAACCATGGAGAACTACTGGCAGGCCAAGGCCAGATTATTTCAATCGGACTACTTCAACGGATCGGCAGTGATCAATGTGGATGATCCTGGCGGTCAGCGCTTGTGGCAATCCTGGCCTGCGGAGGTTCCGAACCCCTGGGGATATTCCCTGCAATCACCACATCAGTCAGAAATTCAACCCCACCTCTGGCCCACTCAGATAGAACTGGCTGCAGATCACATTCAAACGCAGTTGCAAACCCCTGTTGGGGAGATCCGTGTGAGCGTTCCCATTCCTGGGCAATTTAATCTGGCCAATACAATGGCAGCGATCGGGGTTGTGTTGAGATTCGGTCTTACCCCGGATCAGATCGAGACGGCATTGCCCCAATTCCCTGGGGTTCCGGGCCGCATGGAAGCAATACAAATCCCTGATCAGGACATTACCGTGCTGGTGGATTACGCCCATACCCCGGATGGCCTTGAGAATGTGTTGCGAGCGGTGCGGCCATTGGTGCAGGGTCGGTTATGCACGGTCTTTGGCTGTGGAGGAGATCGGGATCGGACCAAGCGACCCCAGATGGGACGGATCGCCGCCACATGGTCAGATCAGGTGGTCGTCACCTCCGATAATCCGCGCACCGAGGATCCGCAGGGCATTTTAATGGATATTCTGGCGGGGATCGATCCGCAGCAAACCCCTACCCATGTGGAGGTGGATCGGCGGACTGCCATCCTGGAAACGATCCTTGCGGCTGCCCCAGGAGATACGGTGGTGATTGCGGGCAAGGGCCATGAAGACTACCAGATCCTGGGCACCACCAAGATCCACTTTGATGATCGGGAGGTGGCACGGGAGGCACTCAGGTTACGTGGACAACAAAATTCGGGCAATTAAGTTGACAAGTGTACCGGAGATCCCTCAAGATGGTATTCGCGCTGTTGATCAGCCCCCATCGTCTAGAGGCCTAGGACACATCCCTTTCACGGATGCGACAGGGGTTCGAATCCCCTTGGGGGTATAGTTAAAAATCCGCTCCAGGACTGTGTCCTAGTCCTCCAGAAGATGGGGGCAAACTCTTTATCCAGAGGTGGAGCGGCAGAATTCGAGGGTTACTGTCATAAAACTGTCCTAAATCTGTCCTAACCCGAAGGACGGACTAATGAGACAGGTCAAGCCCAGCAACAACAACGGAGCCATCCAGCTCAAGTGGACTTTCCAAGGCAAACGATATGCCCTCTCAGGCTTTGGCCGGATCAGCGATAAGACAGCTCTGATCATCGCTGAGCAGGTCGGATCCAGAATCTATTTAGATTGCTTAACAGGATCCTTTGACCCCACCCTGGATAGGTACCGCATTGAGAAGCGGCCAGACTCTAACCATAGAAGTGATCATCTGGAGATACGGCTCAATCACCGGATCCAGAACCAATACAACCCAGCTGATGTGGCTCTGATGGGCAATCTTATCCAGTGGGGGGATCCCATTGCCTCACAAGAACAGGCCCAAGCCTTTGTGGAATGGCTTAGGGACACCAAGAAGCTCGCCCCCAGCACGATCAAACGGTATCTGAACACCTGTCGAGCCATTGCTCCAGAGTGGTTCCAAGGCATCAAAGCCCCCAGGGAAATCAAGCCAGAGATCCGCCCCTTCAGTAAAGAAGAGGTGAATCTCATACTTACCTGGATTCAGGAGCATCGTTCCTATGCCTATGGCTTCCTTCTATTCCAGTTCCACACAGGATGCCGCACATCAGAAGCTATCGGCATCCGCTGGAGCGATCTGTCTCTCTCAGCCCGCACCGTCACAGTCAATGAGAGTCTAGGCCGTAACAGGGGGAGTGCAGCCCAGCGAGTCCGCAAATCCACAAAGAACGGCAAGGGCCGAACCATCCCTCTCAGCAATACCCTTCATCAGTGGTTAAGCCAGCAGGAGAGACCACGGGATCCCTCTGATCTTGTCTTTCAGAGTTATGGGGGCAAGACCGTCAACGATGTGGTGTTCCTGCATCGAGTCTGGCAACCCTGCCTCAAATCCATTGGGATCCCTTATCGTCCCCAGTACAATAGCCGCCACACGTTTGCTTCTCACTGTTTCGAGGCAGGTTTGTCCCCTGCCCAAGTTGCCTACTTACTTGGAGACAACCTCGACACCGTGGTTAAGCGGTATGTGGGGTTGATCGATAAGCCCGTCATCCCGCAATTATATTGAGGGATTGGAATTACCTCCAGGACACACAAATTTGCGGGGTGAGCCAAAATAATGGGGTAGGCGGCAACCTACCCCAAAGAGTCCTAACTAATAACTCAATTATGCCTGACTTAACAGAACAAGAACAACATGAGTTTCTAATGGCTGAAATAAAAAAATTTCCAATCGTCAACCCAATCAGATCGGATCTCACTAGGAACCAGAAGCTTTACTTAGAAGATCAGAAAGCTCGCTGGATTTGGATTGGGGAGAGATTAAGCTTTCTACGAGGTTATAGAGCAGAGGATCCACTAAAGTCTATTCCTAGTCCGGAGCTGGAAGTTTTAGTGAAAATACAAGCAGACCTTTATCTGGACTACTTAGATCTAATGATTAAGGGCTTTAAGATCATCCGTGATTCTGCTCACAAAGATGAGAAAGCCTTTCCATTTAGATTTCCAATGGAATTATTATTGGAAGTCTTAAAAGAACACGCAGATTGCTCTCATATTTTCTTGGATGAACCTGAAACTAATAAAAAAGAACTCTATAGCGAAGGGCAACGTTGGGTTAAGTTTCTCTCTTGTAATTTAGATAAGCCTGAAGAAAATATGATCCTCAAAGATCTAAAGTCTATAGGTTGGCATGGCTATTGGCTTGCCTGTCTATGGTCATATCCTCATAAACAAAGAGATTTTCCAAGGGAATGGAAATCTCTAGTTAAAAATTATCGAAGCCTAATTTACCAGGAAAAGCGATATTCCAGGAAAACTCAAAAAGAGAAATACATTTTCAACACTCTGAATTGGCGTAACGGGATCCCATTCTCCTCCCAGAATCGTTCACCTGTTGGCTTTCAGAGGCAGTCAGAGCTTGATTAAGAAATGTTAACCGTCGTGCAGTTTGTCTGGGTCAAAGGATTTTTTACGAGGTTGTGAGGGTCGAGTTCTAGCTCAGCCCAATGACGATTAGTGACAACCTGACTCAATGGTACGAAGCCAACAAAACCAAGCCGTGCGATCTTTGTGAAAAAACAGACTGGTGCAATATATCACCAGACGGCAATGCTATTCAATGTGGCAGAACCGATAGAAACGATCCGCCAATTGGCTGGAAATTCGCCAAAGATGGAGCCGATGGCAGACCTATTTTCCAAAAAATTAACGATAATTCCTTTTCCAGGGAAATCAACCAGACAAAATTATCAGAAACTAAAAGCCTGGAAGGGAAAGAATACAATCGCGTCAGGGATTTAATTAACAAGCGAGGGAAAAGTATCCCTGCTAATGCGCAAATCACTAAAACAATCTATCCTTATAGCGAAGAACAAAGACTCGTCCGTTACGACTGGGAGGATCCGACGAAAGAAAGGGAAGAGATAAAACCTTGTTCAAGAGCATTTTGATAAATCACAGAA
>JAAUUJ010000163.1 GCA_012030715.1 Synechococcaceae cyanobacterium SM2_3_1
CTCCGAGATCTCTCCATCCACCTGCCGCAGCGGTTTCCCCACCTCCAGGACCATCCAGGCCGCCAGATCCTGCCGTCGCTCCTGCACCAGATCAGCCACTTTACGGATCAGCTGTGCCCTTTGAGGTACGGGGGTTCGCCTCCAGGAAAGAAATGCTGCCTGGGCCGACTGAATCGCTTCCTGCGCATGATCAATGTTCACTAACCCCACTCGTCCCACCAGTTCAATCGGATGGCTGGGATTGACGGAATCCAGCAGATCCTCAGTCTCGATGAATTGACCGTTGATCAGAGGCCGGTAGGTGAGACCCAATGTCTGGCGTACTCTCTCCAGGGCCACAAAAAAGGGTTCACTTTGATCGGGAGCACTAAAGTCAGTATCCGGTACGCCAGCAAAACCGGCTTGAGGATAACGCAGGGGTTCTTTTTCAATGGCCGAGGGAGGAGCAAGCAATGCTTCTGTGGGGGTACCTACCAGGCTCTGACGCAAAAAGGAGCTATTGGCAGTATTTTCCAGGAGTCTACGGATCAGGTAGGCCATCCCGGGTAAAAGTTCGCCATACGGACAGTACACCCGCACCCGTTGCCCCGTTTGGACCAGAGCTGTGGCCAGCCGATCCGCCATTCCGTAGAGCACCTGCAGTTCAAACGCCCGTTTGGGCACCTTCAGGCCTTCTGCAATGGCCAGCGCTTTCGCCTGAGAACGAATGTTATGGCTGCCAATGGCGGCGTAAAGGACATGGTGATGTTCCAGCAATAGCTGAGTCATGCGCTCAAAGTTGGCATCGGTGACTGACTTTTCATTAAAAACAGGCTGCGGCCAGTGCTTTTGCAGGGCAAGGATCGTTTCCTGATCCCAGTAGGCTCCCTTCACCAGCCGGACAGTGATCGGAGTCTGACGTTGTTTGGCCCAGTTCACCAGATCGACTAAATCCTGGTAACTATCTCGCAGATAGGCCTGCAGTGTCATGCCAATGTCGGCTCGGTGCTGAAACTCCTCTTCACATAACAGATCCTTGAGAATGCTCAGGGTCAGTGCTTTGTAGGCGTACTGCTCCATATCAAAGTGGACTGCCACCCCCAGTTCAGCGGCCCGGCGTAACAACCGTCGGATCCGTTCACTCACCCGTTCCTGACTGCCCCGTTCATTCAAAGGATCAAATTGCGAATAGAAGGCAGTAAGCTTGACCGACACCTGCACCCTTGGCAACGTCACCCCATCCTCTGTGGCATCCAGTCCTGGCACTGCTGACCAGCCGTGGGCCGCTTCTGCCAAAAAGGTCATGGTTTCCAAATATTTTTGCAGATACCCCTCTGCCTCTGCCTCTGTGATCACAGCTTCTCCCAGCAGATCGAGAGTGAAGGCCATATTTTGTTTACGTAATCCCTCCAGCGTCTTACTCACCTGCTTGAGGGTCGCTCCAGCAATGTAGCGGTGCGCCAGAGTTTCAACAGCAGAAGTCAGAGTAGAAGCGGCCAGCTGGCCCGGGAGAGAATCTGGCTGGGAGAAATTCACTAGATTTTTCAGGAGACCTGGCAGATCTACGTTCGCCTGCCCTAAATATTCCTGCAGATGCCGGGCCACTTCCGTTTTCGTTCTCAGGGCCGGAAGCACGTCAATTAGCCGGAACAGAGGCACCCGCAGCCGTTCACTCTCCATCGCCCAGCTGAGTAAGCGATCATCCCAGCGCATTTGCTCCCACATCTGGCCCAGAAATGATCGCTCAGGTTTGCTAGCAGCCAGTAATTGTTGGGCCAGGACCTGAGTCCTCTCTTCATAAGTGCGGGAAGAAACTTGCACAACCATCGTGGGGTAACCGATCAAGAATTGGTCTCTTATGTTGGCATAAGATAGAGGGCGGCCCCCCGATCCTTAACAGTGATTATGCTTTTCCTGCCATCAACTGGGGTGGCACAGAAACCTTTTAAAATAATGCAGGGGGCATTCTCTTGGCCTGTTGCAAGCCCGATGTTGAACAATCACACCCCTTAAGCTAAACAATAACCACTTGATCAATCCTGTGTAGGCTTATTATGTCTCTTCTTTTTGAGGATCAGCAAAGATGCAACCTTCTAAGCGGCGCACAAAAATTGTAGCCACGATTGGCCCAGCAAGTCGTTCTCCTGAGATCATTGAGAAGATGGTTAGAGCAGGCATGAATGTTGCTCGACTTAATTTTTCCCATGGCAGCTATTCAGATCATGCTCAGGTGGTGAGTAGACTTCGTGCTATTTCAGAAAAGCTGGATACCCCCATTACTCTATTGCAGGATTTACAGGGACCCAAGATCCGTGTAGATCAAATTCCAGGGGGTTCAATTGAACTGATTGCTGGGGAAATACTGACATTTGTGCCGATGGCAGAGTTTATGGGTCAGCCCAATACGGTTGCGATTGATTACCCTTATTTGGCGGAAGAGGCGCAACCAGACCTACAGATCTTATTAGATGATGGTTTACTGGAGTTGCAAGTGGAAGTCGTTGAAGACCAGGCTGTACATTGCCGCGTAATCCAGGGGGGGATGCTGAAAAGTCGTAAAGGCGTCAATCTGCCTGCCCTCAATTTACGTTTACCAGCGATGACAGATAAAGACAAAACAGATCTAGAATTTGGCTTAGCTCAGGGTGTAGATATTGTATCGCTGAGTTTTGTGCGCCAGGCGGAGGATATTCTCAGCTTAAAGGCATTGCTTCGGGAAAAGGGAGCAACCGATCTTCCAGTTCTGGCAAAAATTGAGAAGCCTCAGGCCATTGAGAATCTGGAGGCAATTGTTGATGCTGCAGATGCCATTATGGTCGCCCGCGGAGATCTGGGCGTTGAGATGAGTCCGGAGAAAGTTCCGAGGCTGCAAAAGCAGATTATTCGACTCTGTAATCAAAAAAGCAAACCTGTAATTACAGCCACGCAGATGTTAGATAGCATGATCCATAACCCTCGTCCGACACGAGCAGAAACCAGTGATGTGGCCAATGCAATTATTGACGGAACTGACGCAGTCATGCTTTCTGGAGAGTCTGCAGTGGGAGAGTTTCCTGTGCAGGCGGTAGGGGTGCTGGCCAGAATTGCTGAGGATATTGAACCCGAGATCCAGTTCTTTAACCACCCTCCCGATCAATCAGACGAGGTTCATGCCCTTAGTGAAGCCCTGAATACTATTGACAAGATCCTTGATCTCAAATGTGTTGCTGCATTTACGACCACAGGTCACACCGCGATCATTGCCGCTGCCGAACGCCCTAAAGCTCAAGTGGTTGCATTCACGCCTGATATCAGGGTTTACCATCGACTGAATTTAATCTGGGGAGTGAAGCCCTTACTCCTTAAGGATGCAGCCGAATCCTTTGAAGCAGTGGTGCAGCAGATGGAACAATGTTTGCTAGACCGTCGGATAGTAGAGTCTGGAGATAAAATCTTGATTCTGGCCGGAAGCCCAGTTCAGAGAGCTCATGGGGCTAACCTGATCAAGGTCCATACTGTCAGCTAGTTTCCAACAAACCCAACCAGGAAATAGGGATCTGGACATCTCTAGAACTGTAGAGGTGCCTGAAGGGTGATATTAATCGTCTCGCCAGGCCGCAGGATCACCGTCCTTGGGGCGGTTGTATTGCCCACGATCACTCCAGTGGTGGCTCCCCCCAGTACACCCAAGGTAGAGACTCCTCCCGTCATCGCGCCCAGAAAGGCTCCCGCTGCTGCACCGATCGTGGCATCCCCAGCAATTGCCCCTGAGGAAGTCTCACGGGGATCCTTTTCGTCATGCAAAATACCTGAAATGGCCTGGATTCGGTAGGAGTTGCCATTGATCACTAGAGAATTGGCAATAAACTCAGCCCCCCCGGAGCCGGGAAAAGCTGACCATAAATCTTGCTTCCCACGGGCAGGAGCACATTTCCACTGCTGTCGTAAATATTTTCACTCACCACCAAATTCAGTGGATGCACACTATCCGGGGAAAAGTACTGCGCTTGACTGGTGATAGCTGCTGGGCTGGTGGGGATCACAGTCCCCTGCTGTAGCTGAGAGGTGCCCACTTGCAACTGCTGCTGTGCCCGACCCACTTCAGGAGAAAACAGGGGAGTCGAAAGAGCCAATATGAGTCCGATAGCAACATGCCACTTCATCGATCTGCGACCTCAGCGCCTGTGTTTATACTACCACTTGTGTGAGCATCGTTCAGGATCCAGCCAGGGACACTACGTCTGAGAAAATCCTACGAACCCTAGCAGCCAGATCTTCCAGGAGTGATCCGGTCAGACCCAAGCCTATTCGTTAGAACAGAAATACCATTATGAGGATCATTATCATGGCTCCATTCCATTGGCCTTCTCTCGGGTTATTGCTCGCAGGTCTGCTCATCGCTCAACCCGCCTGGTCACTGACGCTAGGAGAGCAGATCTCAGAAAATGCCACCTTGACTGAGGTGAAACAAGGTCCCCACAGCTATGCGGCAGTGCAGGAAGAAACATCCACGCAAACGATCACTGCCCTGCTCAATGAAAACAACCAGGTGTTTGCCATCCTGATCCGTAGCCAAGCCACAACCCCTCCGGACCCGGCCCAGTATTTGGGAGACTACGCCGACTTTCCCCACAAAGAACCCGAGGGCTCACCCTTACGAGGCCAACAGATCCGCTACAGTCGAGGAGAGCGAGAGGCGGAATGGAGCGTGTACGGGATGAGCGGTCAATTTTCGGCCCATGCCTTTAGCCTGGATCTGGCCCCTGCGGAAATGCTGCCATCAAAGGAAGATTAGAATCCACGGGAATGAGCGTGCTTGAGAGGTCAGGAAAAGTTAATTAGCCGACCTTGACATCGCCACGCAGCACCTTGAGCCGGATCTCTTCCAGCAGCTGCTTTTCCTCATCGGTCACCAGATCATCCGCCATGATCGCGGCCTCAATATCGTTCATCTCCTCCAGGGAAAGACGACCATCCTCCAGAGCTCGCTCGACTAACGCTCTAACCTCATGGATATCCATACGTTTGTGTTGAACGCTGCCCTGAGTATATCGAGTGTCCAGGTCTATAGGTAGTGCTTGACCTGTCTTTGTCATGATCAGGCATGATGAGACAGATGCATTGAGAACACGATGAATTGGTTAAACAGAGCGGGCACCAGCGTGCTTCTAGCCGGACAGACGTTTTTGCACCTGCTGCGGGGCCACATTCACCGCCGCAATACTCTGGATCAGCTTTCCGCCGTCGGGTTGGAATCCCTCTTTATCGTGTTGTTGACCGCTGTGGTGATCAGTGGGGTATTTACCATTCAGGTGGCCCGGGAGTTCATTAATTTTGGGGCTTCCTCCCTGATCGGAGGGGTACTGGCCATTGCCCTGACCAGGGAATTGACTCCTGTGGTGACCGGAGTGATCATGGCGGGACGGGTGGGATCGGCCTTTGCCGCCGAGTTGGGCACCATGAAGGTAACAGAACAAATTGATGCCCTCCAGGTGCTGCGCACTGATCCGATCGATTACCTGGTGATCCCTCGCGTGGTGGCCTGTAGCTTTATGCTTCCGATCCTGACCATGCTTTCGTTAATTGCTGGGTTGATTGGAGGCATGATCATATGCTCTACGGTTTATAACATTTCGCCCAATTTATTTTTAGATTCGGCTCAAACACTTCTGGAGCCCTGGGATCTGATTGTCTGTCTCCTGAAAGCGATTGTCTTCGGTAGTTTAATTGCCATTGTGGGGTCGAACTGGGGTTTAACCACTACAGGCGGAGCTAAAGGGGTGGGACGATCCACAACGGATGCGGTGGTCACGGCCCTGCTCTCTATTTTCATCAGCAACTTCTTCTTATCCTGGATCTTGTTTCAGGGACCAGGACAGGCCCTAAGTCAAGCGTTTTAACGGCAATGCATGTCTGCAGTTCCCAAGTTGATCACCTTTTGTGGCCCTACTGCCACAGGTAAATCTGGACAGGCACTTTACCTGGCTCAACGCTTAGAATCCCCTCTGATCAGTGCAGACTCCAGGCAAATTTATCGCGACTTTAATATCGGGACCGCTAAGCCCACTCCTGCACAACAAAAAGCATGGCCCCATGAACTGATCGATATTGTCGATCCCACCGAAACCTTTACGGTGGCGCAGTACCAGGCCCAGGCCCAAGCGTTAATCAACAAAGCGCACCTTCAGGGTCAGATCCCGATTGTAGTGGGGGGCACAGGGCTCTACATTCAAGCCTTAACCGAAGGATTGGGGATTCCCGCCGTCCCGCCGCAGCCTCAGTTGCGACAGCAGTTAGAACAGCTTCCTCCAGATCTTTGCTATGAGTTTCTCCAACAGGTGGATCCCCCTGCCGCTGCCAGGATTCACAGAAACGATCGGGTACGCACCCTGCGAGCCTTAGAAATCTACTACAGCACCGGACGTCCCTCTTCCCAGATGAAACAGCGCACCCCACCCCCATACGAAGTTTTGATCCTGGGCCTCACGTCCTCCCCGTCACAATTGCGTAGACGTATCGAACAACGAGCACGCCTGATGCTAGCGCAGGGATGGATCGAAGAAGTCAAGGATTTACAAGCCAAATATGGTCTCGATCTACCTCTGCTGCAAACGCTAGGATACGCCGAGATCAGTCGTTATCTACGAGGAGAGTTGAGTCATGATCAGCTTCTGCTTGAGATTGTGCAGCACACCCGTCAGTTTGCCAAACGGCAACTTACCTGGTTTCGTCGTACCCCTGGAATTGAGTGGCTCGATTGTGAAGCGGATGATTTAAGCCACCAGATCTGGAGTATGGTTCAGGATTTCTTAGCGTAGAGATCGGGTCTGAAATAGGAATTGGTAATATTAGGGATCTAGGATTGATGACTGATCTAGCTAAGGGCCTTGAATAAGGTGAATGTTGAACATGGGCGAGTATAGCGCGTAAACATTCAATCCTGTCATCCCAATCAAAATAACCCACCAGATCCAAACAAGGGATCGAGTTCTTTGTGAAGTATCAAAGATCATTGGAAAAAACAGAAATCCAAGCGTAAGCAGCCAGACTTCTTGAATACCAGGACTCAATACCATCTTGGTGATGTAGGGTAGTTCAACTTCCAGCTCTTCATAGATGCCTAACAGCCGCTCTCGAACTGCAAAGATCAGAATCAACTCCAACCCCGTAGCGATCAGACCCAGGAGACTAACAATATTAATTCTCATTCATGGTTTCTCCGCTGAACTGCAGTTCTATCCATTACCCCAAAATCATCTGTACCAGCTGATCCACAAGTGCCGAAGCATCCAGGGGCATTACCTTTTTAGCCTGTAGTAACTGCTGACTGAGGACATAAGACACAAGTGTTCCCATAAATACCCAGGCTGTACTCTCAGGATCCTTGATATGCAGATCGGGGCGAGAACGAAAAAACTGGCTGAGGACCTGATGTCCGGGTGAGGTGACATTTTTGATAAATACCTCCCCAAGCTCAGGGAATCGGCCCGACTCGCCAATCAGCAACCGCATGAAGGCTAGATAGTTCTGATCACTGGCTACCTGAGTCAGAAACGCCTGCGCTAAACTCCGCAACACGGTTTCGGCATCCTGATCAAAAGACTGAGCCCCAAAGATCAACTGAAACCGATCCACGGCCAAATGCTGCACCAGAGCCACAAACAGTCCCTCTTTATCCTGAAAATGGCTGTAAAGCGTCTGCTTGGAAACCCCGGCTACCATGGCCACCCGATCCATGCTGGCACCGTTGTATCCCTTCTCCAGAAACACCTGCATCGCACCCTGCAAGATCTGAGTGGGCTTGTCCACCGGACCGTCTAGTGAACGCTGCAACATGGCTCTGGCCTCTGCCATCCTGGCCCTCAAGCTAAACAACACAGCAGAGCAACAGGATCTTAAATCTTGTGCTGCCCCCTTGACCGATCATACTAGACAGTCTAGTTTGAAAACAGCCACGAGACTGAACAGTCTAGTTCCGCTAGGGCTGGGTTAATGGATTTGCCCTTAATCCTGAAGTCACAGGCCTGCCCCTGGGGATCCTGGACTATTCTCAAACCTCCATCAGCCGGGAAATGATCGCAGCCTTGACCGAAAATGAAGTTTTTTTAGCGCGGCAGTATGTTCTGGATGAAGAACAGTTAGCTGATCTGGTCAGTACCGGTCAGGTTACGGCAGGCGTCCTGATTCCACCTAATTTTCAAGAGCAGATCAACCGTGACTCTACTGCTGAGATTCAGGTTTTTATTGATGGAGTGGATGCCAATACTGCTGGGATTGCCAGTGGATATATCAGCCAGATCGTGAATCACTTTGTCCAGGATCAACAGCCTCTTCCACAAGCAGCCAATCTTCCCATTATCAATCCCGAGGTGACCTTTCTCTATAACCCAGGACTGCGCAGTAGCTGGTTTTTTGTTCCGGGCATGATCGGAGTTGTCCTGACGCTAACTGGATCCTTAGTATCGGCAGTCACGGTGGTTAAGGAGAAAGATAGCGGTACCCTAGAACAGTTGTTGATGACACCAGCGGCGGGGTGGGAGATCCTGCTGGCCAAAATTGCTCCACTCTTTGTTCTCCTCATGGGTGATGTAGGGCTAGCTCTAGGAGTGGCTCGCGGAGTCTTTCAGGTGCCTTTTCAGGGCAGTCTCCTGCTCTTTTTTACTCTTTCGGGACTCTACATCAGTGTCGGGATCGGTGTCGGGATATTGCTAGCAACGATTTCTGCTAATCAACAGCAGGCCGTGCTCACCTCATTTTTCTTTAATCTGCCATTGGTGCAGCTATCAGGTGCAATTGCCCCCATCGAAAGCATGCCGGATATCTTTCGCTACGGATCCCTGATTAATCCTCTTCGTCACTACATCACCTGTGCCAGAGGAATTTTGCTCAAGGGTGTGGGAATTTCAGTTCTATGGCCTCATATTCTAGCCTTACTTGTGATCGGCGGGGCATTGTTGAGTATCAGTACTATGCTGTTTCGCAAACAGTTAAATTGATCCGCTGAGCCAATCATCTCTAAAGTGGAACAAAATTTATCAGTGATCCAGAACTGATCAGAGCAAAGCTAACATAGCAGCAGGACTGATCTGTACAAGCATTATGACCTCTATTGCAAATCAAGTTCACTGGACGATCCAGGATGTGGAAGCTCTCCCTGAGAATGAATGGATCCGCTATGAAATTATTGATGGAGAGTTGTTTGTGACCCGTTCTCCTCACTATCGACACCAACAGGTTGCGGGGCGGTTGTTTGCCCTCCTGGATCAGTGGTCCATGGAAAGTGGTCTGGGGGAGCCTTCGATCATGCCTGGGCTGATCTTTCCAACTCTGATAATGTATCTCCTGATGTCATCTGGGTGAGTCAT
>JAAUUJ010000164.1 GCA_012030715.1 Synechococcaceae cyanobacterium SM2_3_1
GCGGGGTCTGGCCCAGCTCAGTTGGGAACATCGGGACCGTGATCGTGCTCCATGATCTGCAGGAACAAGCCACAAAAAGAAATAGCATGTCATGCTGGGAATCCCGGTGGGCACGGGTCAAAGTCCCGCCTTTTCCATGCTCGTGCGGCCCTACGCCAATTTCTACACCACGCTGGAGTCTCTCTATGAACCCCCCCGAGGATCAATTGACAACCTTTTTACGCCAGTATCGTCCAGACGCCCCCCCCGGCACCTGCCGCTCTGGAGGACCGAATTCTGGCCACTGTGGCCGCGTTCCCTTCTCCACGCCGCCAGATGCAAATCCATACTCGCCTCCTCCTGATCCCGGCAGCGATTGCGGCTGGACTGGCACTCATTTGGGTCGGAGGGCGGTGGCTAGCTCCCCCTCAAACCCTGACAGCCAGTGAGATCGAGGAACTGGAATCCTTTCTGGAGACCACATGGTCTGGCGTTCTGGAGGAGCCGGTGGTTTCAGATCCTCTGTTTAATCTTTAAGTTCAGCAATCCCTTCAATCTGGAGGTGGTGGAGCATGCGCAAGTTTGGGTTAGCAATCGTGATCGTCTTGGTGGGATGGGGGGTCGGAGATTTCCCAAGCCTGCCAAAGGAGCATCCCCTGGCACCAGTGGCCCTTGCCCAAACTCAAGAGGGATGGCTACAGCAACTTGATCTGACCCCGGAACAACTTCGCCAGATCCAGGGGATCTACCGTCGCTACCAGGAGCAGCTGAGGAGCAGCAGGCGGGAGACTTTACTGGCCCGACGCACGCTCGGAGATCTGTTAATCCAGAATGCCAGCTCGGAAGACATTCGCCAGCAATACCAACAATTTCAGGATCTAGAACGACAGATTACAGACCTGCGCTTTGAAATCCTCTTAGAAGTCAGAAGCATTCTCACCCCCGATCAACGCCAGCAGATGGCAGAACTTTTGCGGCAGCGCATAGACAACGCCCGCAACTCTCTGGATCCTCTCAATAGTCCAGCTCCTCTGCCTGCTCGTCCTTTCCTACAACGGTGGCTACAGCGTCAGCGCTAGGGCAAAGGATCAGGGGGTTGTAACGCTTCAATTGCAGCCTGCCGCAAAGCCGACTGAACGGTCTCAGTTCTCAGAAGCACTTCTACATCCCGCATCAACTCCGGTCCCCAGAGATTGATCCGCAACGTCTCCAGACGGGCATATTCAGGATCCAGTTGAATTGCTTCTGCCCCCAGTTCTTCCGCAGAGATGGTCTCTCCCTTGATATAAAGTGCAGTCGCCAGGGCCAGTTTAGGCTCAGCCACTGTATCGTCAATGGCAATTGCAGTTTCCCAATTCTGAATCGAGGTCTCAATATCCCCCTCTTCATAGGCGATCAGCCCCAGGTTGTTAATGGCAGGCCAGAACTGATCATCGAGATCAAAAGCTTTTTCAAACTCACGGCGGGCGTCCTTAGGATTGCCACGTAACAAATAAGCATTTCCCAGCTGAAAGTGGGCACTGGCACTACCGGGCTCTAACTCCACACCCTGCTCCAGTGCATCAACGGCGGCAAAATAACTGCCCTGCCGTAGATAGGCGGCCCCTAACGTCAGCAAAATTTCACCATTCTCCGGGGACAGATCCCGAGCCACCTGCAGGGCCTCCACCGACTCAGTGTAGTGCTCCAACTCCAGGTGTAGGCTTCCCATCAGGAACTGTAGATCAGCCGATTCTGGCACCAGCTGGACCGCCAGTTGCAACCGTCCCAGCGCTTCTTCCATCTGCCCAAATTGAGCCAGCCGCACCGAGTCCCCTGCCAGTTGCATCGCCTGAGCCTGCAGGAGGGAGGCATTGGGCACCGGCGAATGAAAAAGCACCTGCGCCTGAGCGGGCAAGCCGGAACCCAGACTTCCTAGTAGCATGAGCCCCGCCAGGCAACTCAACCAGGCCCGGCAGGATCGGGAGACATCTTGACGACAAGAGACGGTGGCAGCAGAAAGCAGGGATTTCATAGGGGGCTATCTTTGAATCGGTTCGATGCTAGCACGATCAAAAAGCACACCCATCCGGTATGGGAGCTTCATCCTTGAGCTTTTCGGCAAAATCGGGATCGAGCTCTACCTGCTCAAACCCATTCGTCACCGTTCCTCGCCAGACCTGCCCTCCATAGCCTCCGGGATGCATGTGAGCCCGAATGATCACCTCCTGATCTGGCTCAATCTCAACGGGTCCACCGGAGCGAGTAAACGGTTGCTCCTGCACATGACTGTGGGCCAGGATGCGGCGGTAGATCAGATCCCCGGCTGGGTTGATCACTTCCCACCAGTCGGCGTATTGATCACAGCCTCTATCAGGACTGGCAATCGTAACTGCCAATCGATAAGCCTGAGGATCCCCCTGCACCTCCACCGCCGTTACATCTGCCAGTGGAATATCAGGAGTTGCCCACACGGGTCCGGCTGCTCCTAGCCATAAAGCCACAAGGAGCCAGCTGGGTGCACTAAAAGAGGACCGCTGTCCCCGCCTCTGGATCAAATTCATAGCGCTGTCGGTAATCGGTTTCTGCATAGACATTAAAGGTAAAGGTGGGCCAGGTATTTTCGGAATCGGCAGGCACCGCCCGCACCGAGTGGATCGCCTCCGGCGTGAAGCCAATCAGATCCCCTGGATAGAGCAGGAGCTCACTGACGGTTTCCACAGCCGTTTCCTCGGGATTTTCGGCAGGCTGCCCCCGCCAGAAGGTGTTGTGCTCGCGGCCCGCGATCTCAGGATCCCCGAGCAGGGTGACCAGGCTCCAGGCGGCATGATTATGAACCGGCGAGCTTTCCCCGGGCATCCAGGACACCACCTGCACCGTAAACGGGTACTGGGGTTCATCGTAGAGAAACGCAACTCCCCAGCCCACCTTTGCATCCGGTTGCGGACAGGTCTCTGCGATCCATCTGGACTGCTCTAGAAGATGGCGGGTCAGAACTGCTGCAATCCGCAATTGCTCGCGTCCGGGTTTACCACTAGAAAAAAGATCCTCCAGATCCGCCAGAAAGCGGTAAAGGCGATAGGGTTTGCGCAGGGGAAAGCGCCGCAGCAGGGAGGCAGGCGGGGCAGGCATGAAACGCCACTGACCATCCCCCGCGATCTCCAGTTGTCGCGGCTGAGCCGGAGGGGGCGTCACGGAGGTGGGTTGGGTGATTAGCTCAGGCATCCACAATCTCCAGCAGGATCTCTGCCTCCAGCCTACGCGCATCTGCCAAGCCAACCCTGAGCTTGAGGTGATGAAACCCTGAATGGATCCTCATGAGCCTGACTATCCTCTGGCTCTCAGGTAGACAGCCGTTCCTACGCCTGCGGCCATTTCATCCGGCGTGATCTTGCCATCATGGTTCTGATCCAGAGCATCAAACACGGCATCGGTTCCCAGCCATTCTTCCCGGGTAATAAAACCATCCCCATCCAGGTCGTAAACCCGAAAGATATCCTGAGCTGCATGCACCAGCGAGGTCGCCCCATCCATCTGGGCCAGCCGATCTTCCAGCAGGATCTCTAGAGATTCCAGGGCTTTGGTAAAGCCACTGATCCCTTCATCCAGTTTCTCAGAGGCCATCCGATCCACAGCATGCATCTGATCAAAGGTGGTGCGATCAATGGTGAGCTTTTCAATTTCCATGCTCTGGGCCTTTTCAGGATCCAGCTTGCGTACCAGTTCACCCGTGGCTTCCTTGAGTTGGGCCAGCAGCTTGGGAGAAATGGTCAACAGATCGCAACCCGCCAGCTCCAGAATCTCACCTGTATTGCGGAAACTAGCCCCCATGATCTCGGTCTTGTAGCCAAACTTGCGGAAGTAATTGTAGATCAGGGTTACCGACTGCACCCCTGGATCATCCACTGAGGCATAGTCGAGTCCGGTTTCTTTTTTATACCAGTCCAGAATCCGACCGACAAAGGGAGAGATCAGGGTGACGCCAGCTTCAGCACAGGCCACCGCCTGGTGGAGGCCAAACAGGAGGGTCAGGTTGCAGTGGATCTCTTCCTTTTCCAGCACCTCGGCAGCACGGATCCCTTCCCAGGTGGAGGCAATTTTGATCAAAATGCGCTCGCGATTCACCCCGGATGCTTCGTACTGACGGATCAGCTCACGGGCCTTGGCAATGGTAGCTGGGGTGTCATAGGAGAGGCGAGCATCCACCTCGGTGGAGACCCGTCCCGGGATGATCTCCAGAATCTTACGGCCAAAGGCAATCGCCAGCTGATCAATGGCCAGCCTCACCACATCTTTGGCGGTGGCAGAGGATCCCGCCTGGGCTCGGGCCTGGAGCAGGGTGTCGTCCACGATTTCCTGATATTCGGGCATCTGAGCTGCAGCGGTGATCAGGGAGGGGTTGGTGGTGGCATCGCGGGGGGTAAAAGTTTCGATGGCTCGGATATCGCCGGTATCTGCTACAACCACGGTGATCTCACGAAGTTGATCCAGTAGGCTTTGGGACATAGTGGGCTCCTTGGCTCGGCATCGCTCAGTCAAGTCTGTTCCTACTCTGCATCAGAAACCTGAACTTCCCATGAAAACTACGGATTCCTTTCAGGCCGCTTTATCCAGTTCTACTTAATCGGGGAAGAGAGAGTCTATCTGATCTGATCATCTGTTGTTAGATCATCTGCAGCGGACTTTTCACTCCCTGCCTACCCTGATTCAACACATGGGTATAGACCATAGTGGTTCGAATATCCTCATATCCCAGAAGTTAAGTAAGGCGGATCGGGCGACATTTTGAGTTGAAGCAGCCAGATTGCCTTCTGAAGCGATATGAATCAGGAAGTCTCGGATCTCGGGGACTCCCATGTCTTTGGGATGCTTTTTGTCATGAAAGTAGATGTATTGGGCATAGGATCGTTCGGTTCTGATGCTATCGTATTCAGCGTCAAGACTTCGCTTGGGTTCAAGGTGAGCTTGTTCGGTATCGCTCTTCGGCCTCTGCGGAGCGCGGCTTCTGCTCGGTCTGCGGAAGCACAGTCAGCATGCACGAGGAAGTACTAACAGACCGTGTTCAAGTCACAGTGGGCAGTTTGGATCAACCACAGCGCGGAAGCATCACCGATCATCTCTGGACGCAGCAGCAAATTCCTTGGTTCCACGTCAGTGATCAACTGCCACGCTTTCCCCAGAGCAGTTCTGCTGTGCCAACCAAAGCACGAAATGATGGCGCCGAGGTCTAACCCTTTGCTGCAGCCGACCTGCTACGACTGGCTGCGCCAGCCTACTCAGTCAGGTGAACTCAAACGTTGGGCTGCTTCGTTGACAGGTGTTGGCAGTTGTTTGAAATTGTTGGTGAGCAGTTCAAAGCAGTAGCATAAAAATAATGCTGTGGGCTAAGAGAATGAGTCGAATTGCTGTAACGACGTTGGGAACATAATGAGAGAGTTTCAGTGGAATAGTTCTGACAATGAGGGCAATAAAATTGGCGACGAGGCACCTGGAGATATACTGAACGTCCAAAGATTGCAAGGTCTCGCACCAGGATGGGGCGATTTTGGTTAATCCTGGTGATCGTCTGTCCACAATGAGGATAAATCATCTCTTTAGAGGTCAGCTCAAGTTTAAGGACAACGTGGTGTTCTAACTCCACAAACTCTTAGATTTGGACTAAATTCGTATGGAAACACCCCGTGAACTATCCGAACTGCTTTCTCAAATTCAGCAAGAACTGGATCAGATCGAAAACGAGACAAGTGAGGGACTCTCAATCTTACGGGTATTCTTAGCCCAGGGTGAGACTGAAGATGATGTCAGTCTGGTACAGCTCTATGCAACCCTCAGCAATGCTCTCCTCTTCACTGAGGTCTCTCGCCGTCGGATCAACGATACTGTTGCCAACTTACAGCAGCAATCTGACGAAACCCTTCAGGCTGCTGGCGAGGATCTGGCTGAGTTGTTGGGACAAATCATTGACACTAAGATAGTCATATCTCGCATGACTACCATCATCAGAGAACTATGATCTCCCAGCACCGCCAAATCACTCCCGAACAACGAGCCAAACTAGCTGAAGCTCTTGAAGTAGCAAAACTGGCTGAGCAGAAAGCCAGGGAAATAGCTGAGCTATCTGCTACTATCCAAAAGAAATATCATCCAGATCATTCTTCTGAATCAGCTAATAAAATAAAACACTAATGCGGCTTCGAGACAAGCAATGAAATACACAACACCATTCACATATGGAAACCCAACTCTGGCACTGAGGTTTCATTAATGATCCCTGCATAGTTATGTAATAATATGCGTTTAGGTGGGCTTGCCCTGATCAAAGATGCCAAATAAACGCCATTTTTGCCTATCAAACAAAAGTATCTGTTGTAATTAACAAACCTCGTCACTACCAAAGTTAGGCTGCTAGCTTGATGGCAATACAATCCCATCATTCAATCTTGGAATTGTTAATTTATTTTTACAAAACAGATCAACAAATACACCAGCCACCTTTTCTTCAATAGGCTGAGCTAAAGACAGAAGATGCTCCACTTCCATCATAGAATCTAAAGTGTGGTTGTTTACTTCACTGGACTTACAATCAATCGACCAGTTGAGAATCAGATGATCTTTACTTGGCAAGAATTCTGGGCGAGGTCTTCTCTCTACAAGGAGCCAGAAATATTCCTCATCTTCCTTAAAACTATCGAAATGAATGTAGTACCTAAGGCCCTTACTATCTGATGTGACGTAGGAATGGCAGACAAGTTGATACAGCCTTTCTCCTAGAGGAGCTCCTCTAGGTCCAGCTGGAACTGCTTTATTAAGCAGCTGTTTCTCGTGCCATCCTGATAATACTAACGCTTCCAATTCGTCCCATTCCTGTCTTGAGTGCTGAAATATCAAGCTAGGCTCAGCGCATCGCATCGAGAAATATTGGATGTTAGCAGTTTCTTCGATTTCCCTTGAAGTAGGATCACCCTTCACTGTTTTCACTACAAACCAAGCATACTGACCATAAAATTTAATATCGTTAACATCTATAAAGTTATTGGTTTCTACAACCTGAACAAGACTTCTGGCTTGAACACCGATTCCAGAAATCTGACAAGCTAAAACAAGCATCGTTAGACAACTTAGTACCTTTGTTCCACTCATTACTACTAATCACTCCAGCTATAGCTATTGCATTGTAAAGTCTTGCATCAATAAGCCTTTTCTTCTTACACATGGAGGCCAGTGATCAGTAAGAGATGTAAATCAGATTGTCCTACTAGTAAGATGGTCTGATTTATATCTCTGATAGAAGAAAGAAGATCAATTAATTTCATTCCCATTTGAATCAAGAACGTATACCTGACCCGGAATGACATCTTCGGATAAAATGATTTGGCTAGGTTGCTGAGGACTTTCGGATCCGTTTCTCCCAGGTGAACCTGTTGCATCAGAGAAAGTATGAAGCTCTCCACCTTCAGGAAGACCTACAGCTGGGTATCCAATATCAGTGAGAAACTGTAGGGTAACATCATTAATGTTTGTGTCAACACCAATATCTATAACTGTAGACATTAATGAGGCACCAAATACTGACTCTCTCCAGTGTCGGTTAACGTTTGCTAAGCCTTCACAATCAAATCCAATTGGCAAAGTGACGCAGTTCTCAAAAGGTACACCATTAGCCATAGCCGGAAAATTTGCTGGTTATACGAATTCAAAGAATTAGGCCCTGCAAATAGTGGATTGTAGTTGAGTGGAGGAGAACATTCTTCTCCAGTCATGCATATATCTTCACTATAGTTAAGATAAAAGTTTCGATGCTGGGTGGTAGCGTTGGATTATCAATTATACTTCCAAAGCCTAGCATATGAGCAATTTCATGCCTAGTGACAGCTTCAAGTACATCAGGATCACTATAAACAGTTAAGAGACTCAGATCCCCGTAAACAACACTACCAAAAGCTGGTAGATATGATCCTGGCTCAAAACCCGGACCTCCTCTGTAGACACATGGCCTAGCACCAGCAGTGCTTGTCACATTGTTGTTAATAAAGAAATTTATGATGATATCCTCAGCAATCAAAGCAGTGCCAGTTGGCAAACTATACGGTAGTCCCAAGCAAAGATCAGGATTTATAAAAGATGCGCAAATTTGTACTGCTTGAATATCACCAGCTTTGAGAATAGTTTCCCAGTAATCAACAGCCCGAAGGATTGCATTTGCCTCATCCTCACTGAACGAACGGGAATCTCCTCGGACTGGAAATCTGACTTCTATGTCAAAATCAAAATTGCTAAACTCAGGTGTGCCTAGAAGAGGAATATATTCACCAGGAATAGCCTCAATGTCTATGGCCTGCAAATCTGGATCAATACTAGGATCAAGAACATTCACCACCGTAACCAGATTTTCAGGAGTTCGAGTAGAGGCTGTTAAGAATGTGCCAGCATAGACGACAAGTGCATCTGTCAGATCAGGTGCTGGGTCAGAACCTGGCCTAGCCCAGTTCGTGTTGATTGCATCTGGAATAGGGTTCAACTGAGATGAGCTAAAAGCCCCTGCTGGATAAAGTTCGTTTGCTCGAATTGTAATATTCACACTAGAACGAAGATTAGGAGGTAGATCTGCCGTAGCTCTTATAAGAATATAGTCTTCAAATGTGGGTGTTGAAGGATCGCTCTGGTAAATTAAAGATGAATCGAATTCATTCGACTGAATTATGATGCTTTGTTGTGGTGACAATAAAACTTGTATATCAGGTTGGGCACTACTTAAAGATTGAGGTACCTGGATATAGTGATTGGCTGAAGTGGCATTAGAGATCCATCTTTCTTTAGATCTTTATTGATTTCTGCTACATAAGACTGGTATCCAGGGACAATTTCTACTGGGATGGCAACAAACTTAACGTTTTGAATGTAAATGTATTCAGGAGATGAATATCCGACTTTCTCAATGTCTACACGTATCTGACCTGCAAGAGATGGATGTCCAGTTAGTTCATTGATTTTTAGAGTCGTTTCTCCAGCCACATCCTGTGAACCTCTTACTGCAATTTCACTGTTTAATGCAGTAAAAGAATCTCTGCCTCATGCAGCAACTATAATCAACCCAATTGACATAAGTAAGGCCAAAAATTTAATAAATCTGTGCCATCTATAGCAATCAGACATCAAATGGAAGACACAAGCAGACTCAAGTCCCTATCCATGAAGCAGAGCAACCTCACAGATCTCATGAATCACGCCTGATTGCTATAGGCTTGAGACCTGACGGACATCAACAACGGGCACTTCTTGTACTCAATCCCGAGGCAGGTCAGGGATCTGCTGACCAAGATGTCGAAAAAATCTCGTCGCTTCTCTCAAAAGCCATGGATCTGC
>JAAUUJ010000165.1 GCA_012030715.1 Synechococcaceae cyanobacterium SM2_3_1
GTACTCCTAATGACAGTTACCGCGTCCGAGTCAGGCCACTGACGCCACAGGCAAAGAGAGCCGACTAGAGGATCAGACCAGCATTTCTGGCGAACTCAAACTGGGCAATTTCCTCTTATCGTTTGTGGATCTGGAGATTCCGGTGAGTGGGATCCCGATCACGTTGGTGCGGACGTATGACAGTTTGAATGCCAACACCACCGATGAACTGGGCTATGGCTGGCGATTAGAGTTTAAGGATGCCGATGTGAGGGTGAATCTGCCACGGGATCCGGTGTTTGAGGAGTTGGGTTACCGCACAGTCGGCTTCCGAGATGAGACGAAGGTCTTTGTCACCTTACCTGGTGGGACACGGGAGACGTTCTTCTTTGATCCAACCATAATCATTTGGAGTCTGGCTTTACCAGGGAATCAAGGGGATCTCTACTACCCAGCCTTTAGACCAGATGAGGGGGTGACCAGTGAGTTGCGGGTGAAGGATGCCTTTAAGACAGCAATTGGCTTCTCCAACACCGATGCCACGAATGCGATCTTCCTGAATCCCGATGGAGATTATGTGAACGTGCAGGGGCAACGATATAATCCTGCGAATCCATACTTTGGTGGCATCTACATCCTGACGACAAAAGAAGGAGTTGAATACGAGATTGATGGTCAAACTGGAGATATTCTCTCTACTACCGATCCGAGTGGAAATAAGCTGACCTTCACTGATGATGGGGTCTTTAGTTCCTCTGGCCAAAACATAACATTTGGTCGGGATGCTCAAGGTCGGATCACGACGGTAACAGATCCTTTGAACCAGATGATCCGGTATGAGTATGACAATGCTGGGGACTTAGTTGCTGTCACGGATCGCGAAGGCAACACTACTGAATACAGATACCAGGAGCCCAGTAGACCTCATTTTCTAACCGATATTATTGATCCCTTGAATCGGCCTGTTTCCAGAACGGAATATGACGAGAAAGGACGCTTAATCAAGATCATTGATGCTGAGGATGGTGAGGTAGAACTCATCCATGATCCAGATAACTTTGTTGAGACCGTTAAGGATGAGTTAGATAATCCCACCACCTATGAATATGATCTACGCGGAAATGTCCTGACAGAGATTGATCCATTAGGCGGCATCACCCGCATGACCTATGACGAGAACGACAACATGCTGTCGGTTACCGATCCGGATGGCGTTGTCCATACCCATACTTATGACAGTCGTGAAAATCTCCTGACCGTAACAGATGGGGCAGGTAGCACCACATTCATGACCTATGACGCCCAAAATAATCTCACCAATATAGTTTCTCCCACAGGGATCAAAACCACCCTTGCCTACAACAGTCGCAGGAACCCGATCTCAATCATCGATGCGGATGGGTTGGAGACCACAGTTGAGTACAACAGTCAGGGTAGACCCACTCAACAAGTGGCACCGGATGGTCAGGTGATCCGATTTGAGTATAATGCCTCCGGTAATCCAACACTAATGGTGGATGGTCGTGGGAATGAATTTGTTGCCAATTACGATGACAATGGCCGAATCCTGGAGGTAAGCACAGTCATTACTCCTGCTGCTCAGACAGCTGGATTTGCACTAGCCAGTCATACACCAGATCCGAATACAGTCAGTACCAAGTATGCCTATGATCCCAATGACCGAGTTACTTCGGTGGAAGATTTCCATGGGAATCAGGTTACGAATGAATACGATGCTGCTGGGCAATTAAAAGTCTTTACTGACAAGTTGGGTAACCAGTCATTCTTCCGGTATGACGATAGAGGGCTGTGGATTGAAGCCACATCACCCAACAATACGCCTGACAATTCAGATGATGATCCACGTGAGTTGCGTAGCTACGATGCCAAAGGAAGGGTGATCAGTGAGACCAGTCCAACTGGATTGATAACTCGCTATGTCTATGATCCCCTGGATCGGCAAACGGAAATGATCATTCCAGATCTGACACCGGAGGATCCAGATGACAATCCCAAAGAGATCACCGAATACTCATTAGGGGGGCGGATCCTTGCCGAGATAGATATTTTAGGTAATCGTTCGGAAAGAGACTATGACGATTTAGGGCGAACGATCCTAGCTAAAGATATTCTCGATAATGTGACAACCTACACCTATAACGATGAGAATCAAGTTACAAGTATTACAGATCCACGACTAAGGACAACACAACTGAGATATGACGAAAATGGTCGCTGGATAGGATTAGAATTCTTTGATGGAACAACTATCAGCCGCACCTATGACCAACTGAGTCGCATTCAGTCTGATACAGATACTCTGGGTCAAACCACAAACTATGAGTATGATTCCTTCAGTCGCTTATCTGCTGTTATCAATGCTTTGGGAGAGAGAAGAGAACTAGGCTATGATGCCTGGCGCAATATTACTCGTGTCAAAGATCCATTGGATCAGTTCACGTACTATGAATATGACCGATTTGGGAGACAAATTACTCAGATTGAGGATACAGGTGAACAGTTGCATCTAGATTATGACCGCTTTGACAGGCTGACTGAGATCACAGATTTTAACGAGCGCACTACAAAGTTTGAGTATGACAATATCAGCCAGCTAGCGGCAGTAGAACTACCAAATCTCTCAAGAACTGAGTATAGTTATGATCCTTTAAACCGATTAGTAGCCCGCAAAGATGGAAATGAGCATGTTACTCAATATGACTATGATGACTTCTACCGAGGAGTTGGAATCACGCTACCTCTCGATCAACACTCGACCAGGAACTACAACAATGTAGAGCAGCTCATCTCGATCACTGACTTTAATGGGGATCAGATTGATTACCTGTATGACCAGTATGGACGTCTTTCGGGTAAGCGATTTAGTGACTCACGCGTTGCCCCTATTGACTACACCTATGATCCTGTAACCTCTCAGCTTCTCACAGTTGAAGAAGGGAGAGGCACCATGAGCTTTGCTTATGATGTGTGGGATCGTCTGCAAACCATTACTCAACCAGATGGAGAGCAGCTGAGTTACACCTATAACGACATCGATAATGTTTCCTCAGTTACCTCACGTGCAAGCTCTGTTAACTACACATTCGACCCTCTCAATCGCCTGGATCTAGTTAAGCAAAACGGTCTTACCATAGCAGATCACGACTATGATCCAGCCGGAAATCTAAATCGGATTGAGATGGGAAATGGAGTCGTTGAAACTCGACAATATGACCGAAGAAATCGCCTCACCAACATTCAGACTCAAGATCCGACAGGTCAGATTCTGGCAGGCTTTAACTACATCCTGGATCCAGTGGGTAATCGTCTACAGATGAGTGAAGCCTCTAGCCGAGTGGTGGATTACACCTATGATGAGTTGGATAGGTTGACTCAAGAGATCAATACAGATCCAGATCTGGGCAACCGCACAATTGATTACACCTATGACAAAGTTGGGAACCGTCTCACTCGCAATGATTCTGTAGAAGGACTGACCACCTACACTTACGATTTTAATGACCGTTTGACCACTACTACAACTGACTCTACTTCAACACAGTTTGACTATGACGATAATGGCAATCTCATAGAAGAGACTACAGGCTCTGACACAGTTACCTATGAATGGATCAATGATGGGGAAAACCGCTTAGTAGGGGTCAACACAGGAACTACCCAACAGCGATATCTCTATGATGATTTCGGATATCGGGTCGCCAGGATCAGTGACGGGGTTCAAACGAATTACTTGCAAGATCTGCTGAGAGTATTACCTCAGTCAGTAATGGAATATGATTCCACAGGAGAAATTGCAGCTGACTACCAGCTGGGATATAGCCTGATCCGTTCAATCGTGGAGGGAAATGCTGCCTACCACCACACTGATGCTTTGGGTTCTGCACGCCTGTTAACTGATCCTGCTGCCCAGGTTCAACAACGCTACACCTATGATGGCTATGGTCGCTTACTCACTCCAGCTGGAATCTCAACACAGCCTATCTATTTGCTGGACAGAGAAGAGATCAAGCCACAGGATTGGACTACCTACGGGCACGTTACTACAACCCGAATTCTGGGCGATTTGTCTCTAAAGATATGTTCCCAGGTTTTCTTTCAGATCCTGTATCGCAACATAGCTATCTTTATGCAAATGCCAATCCGATTCGATTCATAGATCCTACTGGATATCTAACTGTTGGAAATCTATTAGCTGGACTCGCAATAGTAGGGATACTCTCAGCTACCACAGGATATACGCTATATGGAGTTTTGAATGGTCAGATTAGAACTCCTGAAGATGTTTTATTGCTGGTGGATCAACTTGCAGCTGGCATTGCTCACGCGGCTACATTTGGATTAGTAACGAATCTTCGTCGTGAGTTGTATGGAGAAGTTGCAACTCAAAACCATGAAGGTTTTCTATGGAATGCAGGAATTATCTTTGGTACTAGCTTCGCGATCATTTTGGGGGCCCAGGCACCTCCTGTCCTGACAATGAAAATGGGAACTGGGGCATGGATTGGTGTCATTCATACAGCAATAGGACAAGGGATCCAGGCTTATCAGACAGGAACCAATATTCGAGAAGGACGGTTGGAGTACACCGATGCCTTCACGGCTTTACCTTTACTTCAGATTGGTGTTACTGCACTTGGTCGAGGGGTTGTTGAGAATGCCAGAGTGTTAGATCGGACAATCCGCTCAAATGTTCGTGACTGGATCCAAATGCGGATGCGAGCCCTTTTTAGGTTCTGCAATTGCTTTGCGGAGGGGACAACTGTATTAACTCCAGATGGACTAAAAGAGATTCAGGACATCCAACCAGGAGATTACGTTCTGGCGGATGATCCGAGCACTCCTGGAGAGATCAAGGCAGAGCAAGTCTTGGGTACCTTTGTGAAAGAAGCTGACTCAGTCATTGATCTGAGGATCGGGAATACGGTTATAACCACGACAGAGGATCATCCCTTCTGGGTGCCAGGCCAGGGTTGGGTTGAGGCTCAAGATCTGCAGGTGGGATCGGTGTTGCAGAAACTGACCGGATCAACTGTGGTGGTTGAGGCGATCGAGAGTCGGGTTGAAGAGGTTCGTATTTATAATCTCGATGTTGCTGGATTCGATACCTTCTTTGTATCAGATCTGGAGCTTCTGGTCCATAATGAGTGTGATTTTCAAAAGTTACGAAAATCTCTGGCAAGTCAAGAGCAGTTAGGACAACCTGGAGTTCCTACGGCTGGTGTACCTGGTAGACCACCCTTGAGAGTGGCTCAAGAACTGGCTGACCTGTATGGTGGTAATCCAAATGAATGGGTTCAGAAAGTTAGTAATACAGCCTTCGAATCTTTAGATATTGATAATCCGCATGTAGAAACACACTGGTTTGAAAATATAGTTACTGGTCAACGTGTCAATCAAAAGACAGTAATCAATCCCCAACTTCAGGGCTAGATTGTATAGTATCGAACAAGTTGTCTAAGAAGATGTTTGGAAATACGGAGAATGAGTGTGATCCAGCCAAAATACAGTCCAAAATGATACTGGGCAATGTGGGTTCTCACGCAGAAATCTCCTCGTCTAACCCAGGAGGATCATATCTGCCCTTGCCTCCATGTATCATTTGTTGAGTTTCCAAACATCCTCTAAGACATCCTTTTTGTCCTTGCACGGAGGATCTGCGCTAGACCAATGTCTTAAAAGAGCTGACCCTTATTATAAATCAACTACTCTAGGGCACCTCGAATAATTTACTTAATCTAGATTGATCATTAGACAGAAAGGCTGTGAAGCCACAGTCAGACCTTCCTCAGGGTCAAAATCCCAAACTTTAGCAGGTGTTTTCCACCTGAATCTTGGTAAATTAGACTACAGTGCAGGTTTCCAGGTACACGTATCGCTTCATGTTGTACACAATGTTCTTCAAGCCAATCACGCTTTTCACTCTGGCTATTCCAATTACTCTAACCAGTTTGCCCCCCATCTCCGTGATCCAACTACCAAAAACATGTTCTACCAGTGCCCGCACTTTCGACTTCTCTCGATTTTTCTCTTTCTTTTCCTGGGTTAATGGCTGATTTCGATACCCTCTCTCATGAATTTCACTTTTTATTCCTAGTAAGTCTAAAACCTGTTCTCGCAGTTCGCTGTAATAAGCACTATCTGCCCATAAAATATTCTCATCATTCTCAAAGTCGATCAGTTCACCTAAGACCTGAGAGTCATGTACTGATGCATCGGTAACATCATAATGACGAACAAATCGATATTCTCTATCAATGCTGATATGATTTTTATATCCAAAATAGGATTGCCCTCCTTTTTTCGTCCAACGAGCATCTGTATCTTTCTGACTAACTTTATGAGGGTGGTCTTCCCAGTCCTCAGGGAGCTGACCCTGCTTAAGTTTCTGATTCTCCTCTTTAGAGTTATGTTGTTTGGGGACAGGAATGAGGGTTGCATCCATAATTTGCCCACCTTTAGCTTGATAGCCGTTTTTACGTAAATAAGTGTCAAACATCTCAAATAATTCGACAATCAGATCCTGACGAGTGAGTTGCTCACGAAAAAGCCAAATTGTTTTTGAGTCTGGGACTTTATCCTCAATACCCAATCCAAGAAATCGCATAAAAGACAAGCGGTCATTTGCTTGATATTCCAGCTCGTCATCACTAAGATTATAGAGATTTTGCAGAACAAGTAACTTGAACATTAATATATCGTCTAAGGGCTTGCGGCCAGCGTTAGATTTTCGTTCTTTGTGGCGGATTTGAGAGAGGATAGGGCGGAAATCCTCCCAAGGGATCAAGGATGCAATGTGGAGGAGAGTATCTTTTTTTTCAGACAGGAAAGCTTCGCGGTTTTGAAAATCAAAGAATCCTTTTTGACCCATTTCAGCCTCCGTAACAACTCCTTAAATAGGGTATCATAAATAGCTAGGGCCAATTAATAGAGGTGCCCAGTAGCCGATCTCTTGCCTGAATGAATTAGAATGTACAGCAGCCCACCAGAATCACTTTTGATCTCCAACGGCATTGTTCAGGAGCACCCTATGGTTAGTGCAACTCAGCCTTTTGAGTTCCTTTCTTCTGATCAGTACCTGCAGATGGAGCAGCAAAGTCCGATCAAGCATGAGTACATCAATGGTGAGATCTATGCGATGGTAGGAGCCAGTGATCCTCATGTGACGATCACCGGAAACCTATTTGCTCTACTCCGGAACCATCTCAGAGGATCTCGATGTCGCGTTTTTATCTCGGATATGAAGGTTCGGATTGAGGCACGAAATCGCTTTTACTATCCTGATATCCTCATTACCTGTGATGATCGAGATCGAGACAATTTACTCTACAAACAATATCCTCAGTTGATTGTTGAGGTTTTATCTGATTCAACTGAAGCTTTTGATCGAGGGGATAAGTTTGCCGATTATCGTCAGTTGGAAAGTCTTCAGGAGTATGTCCTGATCAGCACTCATGACCCGCGGATTGAGTGTTTCCGTCGATCCGAGCAAGGACTATGGATTCTTCATCCCTATGAGGAAGGGGAAATCTATCAGCTGCAGAGTCTTCAGTTTGAAAGCTCTTTCGATCTGCTCTACGAAGATGTTGTGCTGTAAATTACCCGATACCCACCATCACGGCTACGGGGCAGGCTTCCTATTCCAGATCGACAAGTTTAGGATCGATACTTTACAGTTCTCCAGGATCAATCCCTAAGCTGCGCAATCGTTCAGCCAATTGATCGGCTCGTTGTTTTTCTTGATCGGCTCGTTGTTTTTCTTGATCAGCTCGTTGTTTTTCTTGATCAGCTCGTTGTTTTTCTTGATCAGCTCGTTGTTTTTCTTGATCCAAAGCTGCAGAAAACTCATTCGGGGGCCATAATCTCTCATTCGTGTCTTGGCGATAAAACCCGATCAACTCCCCTTCGACTACCAGGCGCAGTTGTAAGACCTGACTATACCGATCCTGGATCCGGCGATATACTCCCTCGGCATCCAGGCGATATCCCTGTAACTGCTCAGAGATCCATTCTCCTTTAGGATCAAACAGCCAGTACTCTTGCACCCCCAACTGCTCATAGAGATTCTTTTTGAACCCCCAATCTCTCTCTCGGGTGCTTTCTGAAGTCATCTCGAAAATCACAGAAGGGACTTCTCCTTCTTCCCAGATTTTGTAGTTTCCTCGGCCACCGGGAGCGACATTGAAAATGACCATGACATCCGGAGCCACTCGTGCTGAGGGACGCCCTTCCACGTAGTAGAGGAACTGATCCGATAGAACCACCGCCTGCTGGCCCTTGAGATAGGCGGTCAGAATATAGAATGTTGCGATCAAGACCTGGAGGTGTTCATAACTCTCGGCCAACGGTTCACCATCCTCACAGGGGTAGATGATTTCTGTCCCATCAAAATTTCGATTGAGACTGATCACCATGACTGTGACCTCAGATCACGCTAAACCGATTGTAGACTAAACCTCAATCAGATCAGTCGATGACAATTGCTCAATCTCCGAGGATACAAAGTAGCCAATCACTTGCCTGAAACCGTGTGATATCAACCCTTGGCTCGTCTTCTCTTTTCGCTCCAAACCCATCTCCAGATTGATTCCTGCTCCAGATCAATACCTCACCCGCTTCCCCTCCTGCCGCAAGCATCTGTCCATGCGGATCCCAGGCCAGACAGGAAAACCCCTGATCCACTCCCTCCAGCAGCTGCGCTACAACTCCCACTTTTGACCACAGATATAGATAGCCATCAGAATCTGCTGAGGCCAGGAGAAAAGACCCCGGCTGGAAGGCTGCTGCCCTCACGGTTGCTTGATGAACAGACAGGGGTTGGGCAGTCCATCCCACCTCATCGCTCCGATCTTTTTGCCACACCACCAAACTTTCTGCCGTCAAGGCCACCAATAGAGGAGCTTGAGCTGCCGTCAACTGATCCGACCAGATCAACCGCCTGACTTTGCCAGGAAACCCTTGCATAGCCCAGGGGTTTGGATCGCCCCATTCCAGCAAGACCACCGTTCGATCCAAATTGCCACTGGCCAAAAAACGACCATCCTGAGACCATGACACGGCTAAAGTGGCCGTAGGGATATCAAGAACGTAGGGATCTTCATCCCAGTCTCGGCTATCCCAAATCTTAACTCCCTGATACCCGCCTACGGTCAGTCCCTGTCCATTGGGGTGCCAGGTTAGATCCAGCACTGAAGAAGATTCAAGGGTAAGGTCACTGCGATGTCATCAATGTCTGCATCCCAAATCTGGACATGCTTCCCCACACTCAAGGCC
>JAAUUJ010000166.1 GCA_012030715.1 Synechococcaceae cyanobacterium SM2_3_1
CCAGGATGCGGTTGACGGTGTGCCATTCCAGATAGCTCAGCTCTGCTCCCCCTTGGCGGCGGGTGCGAATCTGACTGGGATCCGTGGGTTGGTTGAGGATGTCGATAAGTTCGGCGGCGGCGATCATGATGGGTTGCTCCTATGGATAAGATGTGCGGGGGATCTGGGGATCCCCCTGTGATATGGGTTAGGCGGTCATATCGAAAGGATCTGGGGTTGGGATGAGTCCTGGGTGGTCTTCTTGCAGTTGGTCGAGGAGTGCCCAGTAGCGTTCCCAGTCTGATTCCGTTGAAGCTAAAGATCTATAATGTGCGTGTCAGATGTAAATTATTGAACAAGTCACTTAAAATAGGGCTACAAGCAGATCCTCCAATTCAAATTGAAAAGGATATGCTGATATCAATTATTGTGACAGAGCTTGCTAACCTCAACCTAAAATATTTTACTAACATTAACGTTTATTACATGGGTGAAGGCCCGCGATGGATGGAGAACTTATATGTATGCAAGGAAGTCAAAGAAGACGCAGCACCAGGAATTGGCCAGAGAGAAGAGAATAATGCACAAATTGTATCACTGCAAGATGAACTTGATGAGGAAAAGGCTAGGAACGAAAGATTAGTCAAAGAAAATGATATCCAAAGAAAAGAGATCGCTGATATAAGTAAAAAAGAAAAATTTTTGAATGAAATTTGTAGCTCAAAAGACAATCAGATTAACGAATTGTTAGACAAGTTACAGGAGCAGTTAATCGCTCTCAAAGAGCTTAGTTCATCTCAAACAAAAGTTGACCGACTTCAAGCTTGGTTTAAAGCTCTCATAAAAAGGGAGAGAAAGATCTTTGATTCAGATTTTAATGTAGATCATGTCTCAGACTATCTTTATATGCCAAGAATTGTGGAATTCTTGATTTCTAAAATCAAGGAGCTAGAAGGGTGTCGAGTAAAGGCTTCAGCTCCTATATCTAAAGTCAAGGAGTTAGAATCTAAAGTCAGGGAGCTAGAGGGATATCAGGTAAAGGCTTCAGTTATTACTAAAGCTTCTGTAGAATATGGAAAGCAAATTATTAAGTCTTTTGCTATGTTTTTCGCTATTCAAATGATTTATGAAGAGGTTTCATCCGAGGTTGAATCTTGGAGAGATATAGTCTCAAAATCCAAGAGAGAAGATCGAGAGTTTGATTCAAGTATTTTTAGACAGTATTTGGAGCTTTATGGAAGCCTTAAACCTCAATATGAAAAAGCCAGAGAAGAGATCTACTTGGAGCATTTTGATATGACACTTTCTCAATTTAGAAAGAATCTAGTAGACAGTGAATTTGAACCAATTGTTGCCTTGAACAAACTACAAGCAGCTATTACACTAGGGCGATTTGGACGCTGGGGTGCAAAAGGTTTAAAGCGTTGGATTCAATCTTAATGGTTGTCTAGAACACTTTCCAATCAAGCTTCTGATAAAGCATATTATCAAGATGTGGAAGATAGGAAGTGTAGTTGTGTTTTGATGAATCGATTAAATGTGTTGCATTGAGATTCTCTATCTTTGGATCAAACTCTTTTATTGGTTTGATTCCACAGGGACTTCTATTGATCGACACTGTTTTGAAAAGATAGGAAAGCACCACGTCATCCTCATTATAGATATTGACTAACTTCCCGCTGATTTTCTCAACATGATCAGACCACTTTTTGCTTGCACCCCTACGGACTGCGCCACCGAGTAAAACAATATCCTGTAGCTTCCTGTTTGAGCTGGGCCATCCTCGCATCGTGTAGTAGGCGATTCTAGCTCCCAAGGAAAATCCAATGATTGAGACCTTCTCTTCGTTCAGCGAAGACAAGAGCGGGTAAGTGTGAACCAAGCCTACTTCTTTGGCTATTCTTTCATGCACTTCCCAGTGAAGGATCGCTCCAACTCCTAATTGTGCTGCTGACAAAGCAAAATCGGCTGGAGTAGAAGAATCCCACCAAAGATGATAAAGGGATCCCCTCCATCCAGCTTTTCTGATTGCTCTCCACAAGAGTTTGTTATCTTCAGGTTTTTTTTCTGATTCAGTCAAGAAACCATTGATGAATATCAAGGCTTCATTTCTATCCATCATTGGCTCAATCAGAGAAAGTCTTGGTTCTTCAAACATCGATCTGCTTTGTGGTGCTTTGCCTATTTGTAGATTTTCTGCTTTTTTCGCATTCGTATCAGTCAGAAATACCATCCGAGCATACTTGGATCCCTCAGCTTTTCTTTTTCTTTTTCCAATTGCAATAAATTGAGTTTGTCTAGCTTTAAATATAAATTCACATATTTTTTTCATGCTTTTGCACCTTGGATAGGAATAAGCACATACTCAAGAATAATCAAAATTTTGTGATTGTCATCAACATTAAACTAGGAGCATAATTGCCCGCAAGGCAATCGTGGAGTATTCATACAGAAGCTATGTTTGAATCATACTCTTGTTTGGCTTTATCTGATGAAATATTGTCTATAAAATATGCAACTGCTGCTTTTCCAAGTGCCTGAGTGCCTGCGAAAGCAACTCCGGCAGAGACAACAGAACCAAAACCAGGCAAAAGCTTTACCATAGATCTAGCAGCCTGTTTTAGAACAAATCCAGATCCAAGGTTAATACCGAAAGCAGCTAAGAACTCTCCTGCTGCCTTAAATGACAATTCACGGCCTGAAATATAGCCAATAACAACAATCATTGCCAACTGGACTGACATTAAAAGCGGTAGATCACTCATTGGAATTGGAGAGGTAGCAACAGCTCCACAAGCAGTGCTGCAAAGGCCGATAACCTTTCCTGCAACTTTACGTTGAAACTTCTTAACTTTTGCAAGTCGAGCAAATGCTATGTCTGGGCCTTTTGGCAGCTCGTCAACCAAAAGCTCAGTGAGACGATCAATATTCCAGCGCAGATCGCTATCTTCATCTGGCGTACCATCTTTTTCTCGGAATCTAACAAATGAGGCCACCGGCATAACCTTTCCTACGAAATTAGTATTCAGGGTTCTCCTGTTCCGAAAGTGTTCAGTGACAGTCTTGACAGCCAGATTTATGTTTTCGTTTTTTTCTTTATTGTCAGTGGGTAGTTTGATGATATAGGGAGGATCTAGTTGATCACACTGGGTAACGACTCCTACAATCGGAGGTCTGTAATCATACATTTCGTGTATCTTTACAGTAATCTTTTCAACTACATTCAGGGTTTCCTGGATTCCTGAATTTACTGCTTTAGCTTGGCATACAAACAGAAGGACGTCTGGACACCGCTCAACAATCGCCTTCATAATGCTAGCTTCAGGAGATTCAGACGAATCTTTTTCTTTAGGTTTATTCCCTTCTAAAACTCCTCTTGTATCAAGAATATCTGCCCTCTTTCCATCCCGGTCAAAGTTATACCACTTGGCTTGTCCAGTTGTCACCTCAGTTCCAACTTTCGCAACTGGGGCATTAAAGATTGCATTGATCAAGCTTGATTTCCCAGCGTTCTGGATGCCAATTACCATGAAGCGGGGAGGACGAATGTCTTCCAGAAGGCGAATTAGATCATCTAACTCTTTCTTTATTGGATTATTGATAACATCCGGGAGTACATCCAGTTGCTTTAATAAAGCCTTAACTAGACTTGTGTAGTCATTAAGAGAATATTCAGAATCTGTAGTTATAGGTTCAGTAGACAGTTGGCTTTTTTTTACATAACGCATGACAGACCTGCACTCAAGATTGAAGTAATAATACCTCTCTACAGAAAGGGTGACATCCGCATATTGGCTTAGACAATACTTAAGTTCCTCACCGCCTAGAATGGGCATACATAGGCAATAGAGGGCAGTCTATGGCTTCTAGGCGAAAATCGGGATCTTCTCTATCTCAGGCTCAGATGAGGGCGGCTGGGTTGATGGTGGCTGGGTGGAGCAATGAGCAAGTGGCTCAAGAGCTAGGGATCCATCCCTGTACGGTTGCCCATTGGAAGGCAGATCAGAGGTTTTCAGAATATCTGAACCTGCTCCAGCATGAAGCGAATCAAAGGATCCTGGAGAGAGTGGTAGCCGCTTCTACCAAGGCGTTGGATCATCTGGAGGAGATGATAGAGGATCCCAATTCGTCTTGGATGCAGAAGATGACTGTGGCGCGGAAGATCCTGGAAACTCTCAATACGGGGTGAGGATCCCTGATAGTTCAACCAGTTGTTGGGCTGCTTCTTGTTCAGGCAATCCCAAGATGTTGGGCAACAGCCGACTCACCCCTAACACCTCAATTCCTACAGGCTGATTGAGCTGGTCATAGTCCACGATAAAGCCAGAGTCTAGAGTGTCTGTCTCTTTAATGCGCTCATCCGTCAAGCGAACGTAGGCAGCATCTACCTCAGCATCGTAGCTAAATTGCCTCATAGCTTGCCTCTCTTGTTTCGATCTAGATGGGCTGTCACCAATGTCCAGGGATCCGTAGTCCAATTGTAAACAACCTTCAGTACCCTGCCATCCAGTGAGGAGATAGCTCGAAATGCCAGACGCAAGGTGGGATCCTGGGGGTCTGGTTCTACAAGGGTAGGGGCTTCGACCGTTTTGATGACCCATTCCAGAGACAGATTTCTTTCTGAGAGTCTATCCAGAAAGTGTTGACTCAAGCGGTAAGGATAATCTTGAGACATGAGTGATGAGAGATCCGAGGCGATTAACCCTTCCCATCAAGGGTTTGTCAAGGTTGCCGAAAGGCTCTTGTCGATGATTAACGGTTCTCCCTAACCTAGGAGTTCCCTCCCCTCCCCTGGATGCAGAAAGGGGGGGGTGTCTCAAAAAACCTTCGTACTTTCGTACTGAGGGGCATCAAAGGCTTACCTAGTAAGGATTCTAGGAAGTACGAAGGTCAGTACGAAGGGGCGAAAATCGTCGTACTTTCGTACTGAGAAAGGCTGGTTTCTCATCCTGGAAGGAAGAAAGGCTATCTCTCCTTAGAGTCAGAAAGGTCTTTGAGGACAGTAGGTTAAACGCTGGACAACCAACAAATGGTGTGATTCTTCTAATCCATTACCTCTTTCTGTTCATGTATATTATGATATCTTTGCTGCCTTTTCAGTACGGAACTCAGTACGAAAGTACGAAGTAGAAAATGGCTTCATACTGACCTTCGTACTGAGCAAAACCCTTGCCAAATAAGGATTTGAGGGGTGTCAGTACGAAAGTACGAAGCATTTTCGAGAGAGAGGCTTAGTTTCCTCCCAGGGCTTCTGGCCGCAGTAGGAGTCAGGATCTTGGATGTCGAGATCCAACTCACTAGCATCCTCCTCCTGTCCTCCAGGCGTCATGTAGCCATCTACTCGCCTACCTCCATCATCCAAAGCACGTCTTTTGAGGACGATCTCACCTAGTTCAACCATCCTCTTCAAAGCCGAGCTGACCGTGGACTTAGAAAGTCCAAGCTCTTGAGCAATTTGTTTTGCACTTCTCATTTGACCATCCTCTAGTAGTCCATCAATCTGATCAGCGGCTGATGGTTCTTTGGATGGTGCTTCCTCTTTAGGGGGATCTGTCTCGGACAAAAGACCGCTGGAATCGAAAGTAAAGAATCTTTTTGATTTGGCAATTTCAATCCGATATTTATCGACGATCAATTCTCTCAATCGCTCATTTTTGCTGTTTTTCTTTAACAACCAGGATTCAGAGACGGCATTCCGAATTGCTGTTGCGCCCCTTGAAGTACCACTTTGCTTAGAGACGTGGTGGATAACGAGTATGGCAAGGTTATGAGAGTCAGCAATCCTACCACATTCGTAGAGTGGAAAAGCATAACCTTGATCATTTTCACCGAATTCTGACAACAATGAGCAACTTGTTAGAGAATCAATAACTACAAAGTCAATTCCTCGATCTTTAACCCAGGATTTTAATTTGCCTAGCTGGTGAAGAGAAAATCTAGTCTCGATGAAAAGGTTTTCCGAATCAAGTTGATGTTTTTGTAATCGCTTTGTGGTGATAGCAGGTGGATCATCTGCTGATATGAACAACACTTTATACCCATTAGACAGGGCTAGGTAAGCAAGCGCCCAAGCCAAGAGGGTCTTTCCTGTCCCACCATCTGCTGCCAAAAGGTAGGTCAGTTTTCTTGCTACCATGCCAGGAATAACCCACTGAATCTCAGGGATAGCTGAGCGATATAGTTCTTGGGCAGAGATAGGTTCAAATTCATCCTGGTCGGCTTCTCTTAACTGAAAGAGTTCGATTAGCTGTTTGAGGCTTAGTTTTTTACTTGCTGCAAGTTTATGTAATAAATATCTCTGCGTTGAAATATTTGGGTAATTGTCAAAAATATGATTGACCTGCCTCATTAAGATTTCATATTCTTGTTCTTGCTTTTGTAGATCCTGCCGGAACGGATCCTCTTGTTGACAGTTATCATCGATTTCTTGGAGAAGGGGAATAACCTTTTTCTCTCCTAATTGCGCTATCGCTTCTTCAATGTCATCTTTTTCTTTCGCTCCGTGAATAAGATCCTTGTTGCTGATGATCTTTACCGGCATCTGCAACTCATCACAAGCCTTTTTGACTTTTTCGGCTTTCCTTTGACCTACGTCATCCCCATCAGCCCAGAAAATAATTCTTTCGACTCCAGAATCTTTTACTTTTTGAACAAGGGATTTTATTTCCTTATCCGACCAATTGGATCCCTGGAGTGTACAGGCTGGCAATCCAAGCGAAATAGCTTGATCAACATTCTTTTCGCCTTCCAGAAGAAAAAGCTCTTTCCCTTTGGCATTTTCCAGAGATTCCGTTTCGTTATATCCTAGCCAGGGATATTCTCCCTTTCCAGGAATCCATCTATTCTGTGATTTATCGAAATGCTCTTGAACAAAGGTTTTATCTCTTCCCTTTTCTTTTGCGGGATCCGTCCAGTCATAACGAATAATTCGCTGCTCTGGGCTATAAAGATAGATTGTTTTAGTGATTTGCGAATTATCAGGGATGTTCTTGCCTCTTTTGTTAGCTAGAAAGTCTCTGACCTTGCTATCTTCCTCTCTCTCCAGGATTTTAGTTTCTGATAATTTTGTCTGGGTAATTTCCCTGGAAAAGGAATTATCGTTAATTTTTCGGAGAATAGGTCTGCCATCAGATCCGTCTTTAAGGTGTTCCCATCCGCCGGGGGGATTTATTTTATCGGTTCGACCGCATTGAACGACAGAATTGTCTGGTGATAAATTGCACCAGTCCGTTTCCCCGCAAAGAGGACAAGGCGTGTTTTTGTTAACTTCTTTCCAGGTCATTTTGTGAGGTTGAGAACTCTACCCCACAAGCTTCAGCGGGAAGCCTTTGTTTCAGAAAAACTGCACGACGTTTAACGTTTCTTAACTAAGCTCTGAATGCCTCTGAAAGCCGACAGGCGAGCGGTTCTGGGAGGAGAATGGGATCCCGTTACGCCAATTCAGAGTGTTGAAAAGATATTTCTCTTTTTGAGTTTTCCTGGAATATCGCTTTTCCTGGTGAATTAGGTTTCGATAATTCCTGACCAGGGATTTCCATTCCTTTGGAAATTCTCTTTGTTTACAACGATACGACCATAGACAGGCAAGCCAATATCCATGCCAACCCATAGATCTCAGCTCTTTGAGAATCCCCTCTTCTTCGGGTTTATCCAACTGGTAAGTGAGAAACTTAACCCAACGTTGCCCTCCGCTATAGAGTTCCTTTTTACTGGTTTCAGGTTCATCCAAGAAAATATGAGAGCAATCTGCGTGTTCTATCAAAACCTCCAACAGTAATTCCATTGGAAATCTAAATGGAAAGGCTTTCCCATCTTTGTGAGCAGAATCACGGATTATCTTAAAGCCCTTAATCATTAGATCTAAGTAGTCCAGATACAGGTCTGCTTGTATTTTCACTAAAACTTCCAGCTCCGGACTAGGAATAGACTTTAGTGGATCCTCTCCTCTATAACCTCGTAGAAAGCTTAATCTCTCTCCAATCCAAATCCAGCGAGCTTTCTGATCTTCTAAGTAAAGCTTCTGGTTCTTGGTGAGATCCGATCTGATTGGGATGACGATTGGGAATTTTTTTATTCCAGCCATTAGAAACTCATGTTGTTCTTGTTCTGTTAAGTCAGGCATAATTGAATCATTAGTTAAGACTCTTTGGGGTAGGTTGCCGCCTACCCCTTTTATTATGGCTAGTAGAGACTTGAGGGAGTAGGCTTCTCAGTCAACCTCACACAGACGTTAGCTGTGGTGAGAGGGTAAGGTTTATGTTAGGTCAGGGAGTTCAACATCCCCCACAAAGACGGCATAGTGTCGCGAAACCATGTCGCACGATTTATGTCGAGCTAATCTTGCAGCAGCCAGTAGACCCTGAGCGGTAGCAACCTGGGATAAAGCAGTGTGGCGAGTAAAGTAAGGCTTGCGGTACGGGATGGCCAACGCCCCTAAGACTTTCGTCCACACATCCCTAAAGGAGTCGATGTCGATGTAGTTTCCTCTATGTCCTGGGAAAACCCATCCATTGGGATTATTCCTCGGTTGACCCGACAACAGTTTATAGAGTGCATCATTCATGGGGATGAAACCTGATTCCCCAGTTTTGGTCTCCTTCAGTATTTTTCGGCTGGCGTTGGGCGAAATCTCAAGGTCTCGCCCCAATGCCTGATGGATAAAGATTTTCCGGTTCTCAAAGTCAATATGCTTCCACTGAAGAGCGATAGTCTCCCCAGGGCGACAGCCTGTGATCAGTTGCCACTTGATGAAGGGTACATAGTGAGAGTGCTTGTAGGGGCTTGCCTCTGGGCAAAATTCGTTAGACTCAAACGCTTGAATGATCTGATGGATCTCTTTTTTGCTAAACGGCTTGATGATTTCAGAGCTTGTCTTCTTTTTTGACTTGATCCCAACGTAGGGATTCTTGTCCTGCCATAGGTTTTCATGCCTTGCCCAATCAAAGCAGGACTTGAGGAAGGTCTTGCGGGTGTTGAACGTGTAGGCCGAATAGCGTTCTCTGCACTGAGCAAACCAAGAGGTATCCCCACAAGCAGGATCAAACCTCTGAATCATCTGGCGGATGCAGTGGTAGTGACCATTCTTTGTCCTTTCCGGCAACTCCAGAGACTCTACCCAACGATCCCAGAGGTCAATCAGCTTGATGGATTCGGTATGGGTATGCACCTCAGTCTTTGGGATCCTGCCCTGCTGAGCTTTCGTGCAGTCCTTATATTTCTCCAGGGACAGGTCGAACTGCCCCATATCCCAGTCAA
>JAAUUJ010000167.1 GCA_012030715.1 Synechococcaceae cyanobacterium SM2_3_1
AAGTGATGAAGTCTTCACTCCGGATCTGATCATTGTGACGTCATGATGCCGGAAATGGACGGATACACATTCGTGGAAACCATTCGCTCAAACATGACGACCGATTGGGTGCCCGTGATCTTTTTGTCGGCGCGTGGGCAGACCGCAGATCGGGTAAAGGGGCTGTCCACGGGGGCAGAAGTTTATATGGTCAAGCCGTTTGAGCCAGAGGAACTGGTGGCTCAGGTGGAATCTTCCCTGAAGCACACGGATCGGCTATTGCAGATGCAAACCGTGGGCATGCAGCAGGTGATGCAGCTGGACCGGGATATCGAGCTGACCCCCACCGAGGCTAAAGTGATCCAGCATGTGGCCAAGGGCATGTCCAACCGTGAGATCGCTGAAGTCCTGGGGGTGAGTCAGCGCACGATTGAGAGTCATGTCAGCAATATGTTGGGCAAAACTGGCCTCCACAACCGGACCGAACTGGCGCGCTGGGCGATGGAGAGTGGACTGGGAAAAACCTCCCGCTGAAGCTAAATGCGTCTCTAAGCGGAGGCTATCCCAACAGTGGCGATTTTGACAGAGGTGCCCTATACTCAAGATCCGCTGTAGGTTAAGGTTAAAACGCCTGCATTTGCTGGTGTAGCTCAGGGGTAGAGCAGCTGATTTGTAATCAGCCGGTCGGGGGTTCAAATCCCTTCACCAGCTTCCATCTCTAATAAGCGGAAATATGCCGAGAGTTTGATAGGATGCATCTGACACTTCAGGACATGACTCTGAATTACAACTCTGCACCTTGATGGTTCGCGTTCTACATCTTTCGGATCTTCATCTGGGGAGCGGTCTCAGTTACGGCCAGATCAACCCTGCATCAGGACTGAATAGCCGCCTTGAAGATTTTACTCGGGCTCTGGAGCATGCTGTTGACTCTGCCCTGAAGCACCAGATAGATCTGGTCTTATTTGGGGGGGATGCCTTTCCCGATGCCACTCCTCCCCCGTTGCATCAGGATCTGTTTGCCACACAGTTTCGTCGTCTGGCAGCCGCTCATATTCCCACGGTTCTGCTGGTGGGCAATCATGATCAGTACGGACAGGGGCACGAAGGATCCAGCTTGTCGATTTACCGCACGCTGGAGGTCCAGGGGTTTGAGGTGGGCGACAAACTGCAAACCCTGCGACTGCAGACTCGCTCTGGCCCGGTGCAGGTGACTACCCTTCCCTGGTTGCTGCGCTCCACCCTTCTGACCCGTGAGGAAACCATGGGATTGGACACAGACGCCATTTCTGCACAGTTGCTGCAGCGATTGCATCTGGCTCTGCAGGCGGAGATCCGGCGACTGGATCCGGCTGTGCCTGCGATTCTGCTGGCCCATGCCATGGTGGATACAGCCCGAGTGGGGTCGGAACGGCATCTGGCGGTCGGGAAAGGATTTACCATTCCCCTGGCCTTGCTGGCGCAGCCTGCTTTTCAATACGTTGCCCTGGGTCATGTTCATCGCCATCAGGTACTTTGTCAGCATCCCCTCATGATCTACCCCGGTAGTTTGGAACGGGTGGATTTCGGTGAAGAGGAGGAAACCAAAGGCTTTGTGATCGCGGATGTACAGCTGCAGGGCACCTCCTTCCAGTTCAAGCCCATCGCCGCCCGCCCCTTCTGCACCCTGCGCATTGATGTTTCCGATCTGCCGCCTCAAGATCCTCAGCTGCAGCGGCAAATTCACCACCTGATTCAGAAAAGCCCGATCGAGGATGCCGTGGTCCGTCTCATCTATCGCATCCGTCCGGATCAATTGCAGGAACTGGATGAGCATCGGCTTCACACCCAGCTGGCCCGCGCTCATTTCTACACGGTGACCCCCGAGGTGACCTCAACCCCCCGAGCCCGCCTTCCCGGCATGGATCCCAATGACCTGGAACCTTTACAGGCTCTAGAACAATATTTGCAAACTCGACCCGAACTGCAGACCCTGCAGGCCGATTTGCTGGCCACCGCCAGACAGGTGCTGGAGGATCTGCATACCCCTGAGTCGGAATGGATGTGGCCAGAGGAGCCACCGGAGCCCGAGGAAGATCCCGAGTACCAGGAGCAGCTTCGACTGTTGTAATCAAACAGCTGCAACCCTGGGGCTACAGCTGCCGAACAATTCAGTTCAAAGACTGCAGTCGAGAGACCGATGTCTACAGACCCAGACTCAGCGGGGGAGCCACAGCAGCCACCAGATCCGGCTCCTGAACGGGGGCGGGCATGACAATCTCCGCCACCTCCAGCATGGCCTGCAGCTCGTCCCCATCAATAGTTTCCACCTCTACCAGTCGCGTGGCGATCTGATCAAGGAGAGGGCGGTTGCTTTGCAGCACCTGACGAGCCCTGGCATAGGCCTCTTCCACCAGGTGGCTCACTTCCTCATCAATGATGGCAGCGGTTTCCTCAGAAAAATCCCGTTCCGTAGCAATGTCGCGCCCCAGGAAGACCGCGTTGGATTGCCGCCCCAGAGCCACATGTCCCAACCGATCACTCATGCCGAAGCGGGTCACCATACTGCGGGCAATGCGAGCCACCTGTTGCAGATCACTGGCCGCTCCGGTAGTGACTTCGGTATCGCCATAGATGACCTCTTCAGCCACGCGGCCTCCCAGGGCCACCGCCATCATGTTTTTCAGATGAGCCCGTGTCGTCAGACCCATGTCATCGTCATTGGGCATAAACCAGGTCAGCCCTCCCGCCTGGCCACGGGGAATGATGGTGACCTTTTGAATGGGATCGTAGTTGGGCATCAGTGCTCCCACCAGAGCATGGCCGGTTTCGTGATAGGCCACCAGCAGCTTGCGCTTTTCACTCATGAGACGGTCTTTTTTCTCCGGCCCGGCCAGCACCCGATCCACCGCATCATTGATTTCATCCATCGAGATCTCGGTCAGATTGCGGCGAGCAGCCAGAATCGCAGCTTCGTTCAACAGGTTGGCCAGATCCGCTCCCGTAAAGCCCGGGGTACGGCGGGCCATTTTCTCCAGATCCACATCCTGGCTCAGGGTTTTGCCACGGGCATGGACTCTCAAGATTTCCAAACGACCCGTATAGTCAGGCCGATCCACCGTGATCTGACGGTCAAAGCGACCGGGACGCAACAGAGCACTGTCCAGCACATCAGGACGTTGGTAGCTGCAATCACAATTACACCAGAGTTGCCTTCAAACCCATCCATCTCGGTGAGCAACTGGTTCAGGGTTTGTTCACGCTCGTCGTTTCCGCCCCCGAGACCGGCACCCCGTTGACGACCTACGGCATCAATTTCATCAATGAAGACAATACAGGGGGCATTCTGTTTCGCCTGCTCAAACAGATCCCGAACCCGCGAGGCTCCTACACCCACAAACATTTCCACAAACTCAGATCCAGAGATGGAGAAGAAGGGCACCCCAGCTTCACCAGCGACAGCCCGAGCCAGCAGGGTTTTACCGGTTCCAGGAGGGCCCACCAGCAGCACCCCCCGAGGGATCTTGGCCCCCAGAGCCGTAAAGCGCTCCGAGTTTTTGAGAAAATCCACAACCTCCGCCAGCTCCAACTTGGCCTGTTCAATACCGGCCACATCATTGAAGGTGATCTGGGTTTTGGGTTCCATCTGCACCCGTGCCCGCGATTTGCCAAAATTCAGGGCCTGACTTCCCGGTCCATTCTGAGCTCGGCGCAGCAGGAAAAAGAGCACAGCCAGCAACAGAATAGGTACAAATAGAGCACTCAGCAGCCGTCCAAAGGGATTCTCCTCCTGCAGAGGATCGACCACAATATCCACGTCGTTCTCTAAAAGCGTCTGTTCAAACTCAGGGGTGAGTGGGGGCAAATTCACCTCCACTCGAGCCGTACGACCATTTTCGGTGGTCTCGGCAATGGCCAGTTGACCGCCTTCACGGATGCGCACCTGATTCACCTGGTTATTCTCAATGCGGGTGATCAGATCGGTGTAGGTGATCTTTTCGGCCCGTTCGCCAGGGTTGCCTTGCAAAAAGGTGGTGGCCAGCGAAATCACGACAATGGCCAGCAGTGCGTACAACCCGACGCCTCTCCACTTTTTAGGGTTATTTTTCTGACTCACAGAATTCCTCCAGATAACCTAGGTCACTAGCATGCGATCCGCAAAGGATAGCTGATGATGTTAACTAATATTAACCTATTCTCATCCTTGGCAGGGAAGACATCAAGCCTGCATCCCAGAGTCGGTAAGGGTCAGGGATAAGATACATTGATCTCGATGCCACCCTGTCGATCAAACCTATGCTAACCCGCTTGCGAAATCTGAGTCTTGAGGCTGACGGACGCTACGCCACAGATGCTGAGTTGCAGTTGATGGATGCTTACATCCAATCCTTTGAGCTGCGTCTGCAAACCTATCTCAAGCTCCAATCCCTGGAAATGACTGTCATCCGTGAGGTGGAGACTCGCCTGAAAAGTATGGATCCCCAACTATATATGCGGGGAACTGAGGATTATGCGGGAAAGTGGAAGGCGGATACGGTGAGGATGTATCGCTTATCTGCCCTGACCATGTTGATCGATGATCCCGAGCGATTGCAGGAGAGAGTTCTCTTCTGGTTTCAGACCTTAATGCGTGCCTTCAGAGCTCAGCGGAGTTGTGATGTGACCTATCAGTTACTGCAAGAGAGTGTCCGGAAACATCTGGCCTCCGCTGAGGCTGAACTCATCTGCCCTATTCTGGAAATGAACCGAGTGATACTGGGTCTCGACTAAAGAGCGGCACTGGCCTGAGCTGCCATAGCCACTACAGGATCTGACTCAGCTACCAATTCAATCTCAGTGTCATGCAAGTGGGAACGGAACTTACCCTCAAACTGCACCAGGAAAGGGTAGTTGGCACTGATGGGCCGACCATTCCAATCCCGAATCACCGACCTCAGCTCCCCTTCCATTCCCTTGATATCGAATGGCTCATTGCGATGCTCGGGGTGGTGGTAAACCACCACACTGGCTTTGACACGGATACGATCTCCAACCTTCATAGTCGTTCTCCTCTGCGGGGCAGCGTTGATCCCCACTTTAACTCAACCCAAAGTTTGACTACTGTTTGTTCTGAAATGTCACGCTTCCTCGCGCTGCCTTAATATTCCAGGGGTGAGGGGTTCAGGTGATCTGGTTGCTGCCATTGACGTGCGTAGGCCAGCGCTTGCTCAGACGTGTCCAGTTCTCCAATCGCATAGGCCTGCTGCACCTGCTCCAGAATTCTCCCCACTTGGGGTCCGGGTTTGAGGTTCAGTGCCTGCATCAGCTGCCGTCCATCCAGCAACATGGCCGGGTGAGCCAGCCGATCCTGAGGATTTTCGTAGCGACTCAGCCAGGGATCAAGGTCAAGGGAGTCAGTTGTTTGGGTTGCCGCTAACAACCCCACTGCAGGCAGGAGATCGCCTGCTGCTCGAAAGAAAGAGTACATCTGAACAGCGGTCGGATCCTTCCCCAGAGCAAGTATTCGGGGCACCAGCTCATGCAGTTTCTCAGTGGTTTGCCATTCTGCACGACTGTACTTCAACACCTTGAGGCGGTGATCCAGCTGCTCCACTCCACTCTCAGGACTGAGGAGGGAAGCCAGCAGGATGCAGATCTGCAGTGATCGTTGATCCGTCAGGGTTTGATCCAGAATGGCATAGCTGCGGGGATAGAGCCGCTGCAGACGCGGTGCCCAACCAAGCACGCGCTGGGCCCAGGTAAATCCCGCTGCGGTTAACTCCGGCAGCCAGCCATCAAGCAATCGATCCTGCCAGGCTTGCTGTAACCAGTCCAGACCCACCATCCCCGTACTCAGGAGATAGCTGATTTCTGTGCGGATCCGCTCTGCTGCCACATCTGCCAACAACTGATGTCGCTGCCGAATGGCCTCGCGTGTCTCCAGATCGACGGCAAAATTCAGCTGGGCCGCCTGACGATAGGCTCGCAGAAGTCGCAGCGGATCGGCACTGAGATTATCAGGATCCACCATGCGAATGCAGTGACGCTCAATATCCGCATATCCCTGGAGGGGATCAATCCAAACCCCACTATGGATTTCCAGGGCAATGGCGTTACAGGTAAAATCCCGCTGTCGCAGATCGGTTTCTAACGTGGCCCCACTCTGGAGAGCCACATCCACCGTTGCCTCCGCCAGAACAATACGGGCAATCTCGCGTTCGGGATCCAGCACCACAAACCCAGCCCCCAGCTGGTGCGCCAGCCTTTCAGCCCAGACAAGCGGAGAGCGTTCTAACACCAGATCGAGATCTAATTTAGCTTCGTGACTCCTGAGGCCGCGCGCGGGGTGCTGTTGCTGTAGGAGCCAATCCCGGACTGCGCCCCCCACCAGATAAGCGGGCATGGGAATCTGATCCAGCGCAAACGGCAGGAATGCCATCGGGAAGCTAATACCATTGGAAGCAGGCATGGAAACATCCCCCTCTCAGCCCTACTCTGACACATGATCCTGCCTCCAGCTTGACCTTCAGCAATTCCAGGGATCCCTGGTCAGTCCTACTAAAATAAGAAAGCATTCTGTTTGCCCTATTCCTCTCCACCCATGAACGAAGTGGTATCTTCTCAGGACCTTGCGCATCCCCAGGCCACCCTCCTTAAGATCACGGGCATGAGCTGTGCTGGCTGTGCCCGCAGCGTCGGCCAGGTACTGCAGCAAACTCCAGGGGTGGAGACAGCCGATGTGAACTTTGCTGCCGAACAGGCGCGAGTCTTTTTTTATGCCGATCAAGTGTCCCTGGAGGACATGATCACCGCCGTCGAAAACGCTGGCTTTGGTGCCTCATCCCTGCCCCCATTGCACCTGCAGAATCTTGAGGCTGAGGTAGAAACTCAGATCAAACAGGCCAGGCAACGTCTCTGGCTGGGGGGGATTCCTGCCCTGATCCTGATGGGTGTGATGATCACCTGCATGGTGCTGGATCTGCCCCACAACCAGCATCACCGCGTTCTCACCCTCACCCTGGCCTTTCCTGTGGTCTTTGTGGCAGGGTGGCCGACGCACCGGGCCAGTTGGGCAGCACTGCGGCGAGGGGCCCCCAGCATGGATGTCCTGATCTCCCTGGGCACCCTTCCCACCTATCTGGCGGGCCTGAGCGGGATCCCAGAGGTGACAGTGTTTGTGGAAGTGGCCGCCATGGTCATGGCCTTTCACCTGCTTAGCCGTTTTCTGGAGCGGCGGGCCCGCGGACAGGCATCCCAAGCGATCCGCCATCTGATGGGCTTACAGGCCAAACAGGCCCACTTGATCCGCACAGAGCCTTCAGCGACCAGTAGCGAATCGGAGACCTGGGTGGATGTCCCGATCTCAATGGTGCAAACCGGAGACCGCCTGGTGGTCAAGCCGGGAGAAGTGATCCCAGCCGATGGTCGGGTGCTCAGGGGAGCCTCCAGTGTTAATGAGGCCATTGCAACCGGAGAGTCGATGCCTGTAGCCAAACAGCAGGGGGATCCGGTGATCGGTGGTACTCTCAACCATGCCGGACGACTGGTCCTGGAAGCCACCCATGTGGGCGAGGAGGCCTTTCTGGCCAAGATGGTGCAGCTGATGCAGGAGGCCCAGGGATCCAAAGTGCCCATCCAGCAGATGGCGGACCGGATCACGGGTTACTTTGTCCCCGCAGTGGTTGGTCTGGCACTGCTCACGTTTGGTCTCTGGTACTTCGATGCCGAACAGATGCTGCCCTTGGGCCCAATTTCTGGGAAAACCATCTCCCCTGGATCGATACGCATCTCTCTCCTCTGGGACTGGCCGCATTTAATATGATCGCTGTTCTGGTGGTGGCCTGCCCCTGTGCTCTCGGTTTAGCTACTCCAGTGGCCTTGATGGTGGGTTCCGGTCGGGGGGCTGAACAGGGGATCTTGATCCGCAACGGTGAAGCGGTGCAGGCCCTCAAGTCTGTGACCACAGTGTTGCTGGACAAAACCGGCACCTTAACGAGGGGAGCACCTCAGGTGACTCGGGTTCTGCCGGAGGAGAATCGTGAGGCCATCCTCACCTGGGCCGCTACCGCAGAACAGGGATCCGAACATGCCCTGGCCCGAGCGATCATGACAGCAGCCCAAGAGGCAGGCATCCAACCCTATCCCCTGGATGAATTTACGGCAGTGGCTGGACAGGGCATTCAAGCGGTCAGCCAGGGAGAGCCGATCTGGGTGGGCAGTCCCGCTTTCCTAGCAAAAGCAGTCGATCTGTCAGGTTGGTGGGATCCCATTGATCCCATGCGAGCATCCGGGGAAACCGTGGTGGGGGTTGTGCGGGCTGGTCAAGTGCTGGGATTCCTGGCTCTGGCGGATCAGCTCAAACCCGATGCGGTTAGCGCCATTGCCCAACTGCGATCCCTGGGACTGGAGCCGGTGATGGTGACCGGAGATCATGAACAGGCGGCCCAGCGCATCGCCGCAGAACTGGGGCTGACCCGTTACTATGCTGAGGTGCTGCCTGCTGGCAAGGTGGATCTGATCAAGCAACTGCAAGCCGAAGGTGAGGTGGTGGCCATGGTGGGGGATGGCCTCAACGATGCTCCGGCGCTGGCCCAGGCCCAGGTGGGGATTGCCATGGGAACTGGCACGGATCTAGCAATTGAGGCCGCAGATCTGACCGTGGCTCAGGGAAATCTCCTCGCGGCAGTGAAAGCGATTCGGCTGGCGCGGGCCACCTTCAGCAAGGTGCAGCAAAACCTGTTTTGGGCCTATGGCTACAACGTCCTGGCCATTCCGATTGCCGCAGCCGGACTCCTCCATCCGATCATGGCGGAGATTGCCATGGCTCTGAGTTCTTTGACGGTGGTCTGGAATTCCCTGCGCCTGCGGCACCAACCCTTGGACTAACTCAATCATGATGATTGGAAACTTCTCTGTCAGCCGGATTAGAATCAGCCTACAGTAAATGCAGGATTGTTCGACCCATCGGCTGGGTGAGATTGTTTCATCGATTCTCTTGCGTGCTATGGCTGACATTGTTGATATCGCCGTTAATGCTGGATCCTTCAGCACCCTCGTCACTGCAGTCCAGGCAGCGGCCCTGTCGACACCCTCAAGAGTCCTGGACCCTTTACGGTTTTTGCCCCCACGGATCAGGCTTTTGCCAAACTCCCCCCCGGCACGATCCAGACCCTGGTGCAAAACATTCCCCAACTGACCCGCATTCTTACCTTTCATGTGGTGGGGGGGGCCTACCGCCGCACCGATCTGCTGGGGCTGCACCAGATCACCAGCGTGGAAGGCACAGCCATCGACC